>LBIU01000328.1 GCA_000987445.1 Candidatus Accumulibacter adiacens
GCTGCCGTTGTACTCGGCAGGGGGCAGATAGCGCAGGCCGAGCAGCTGTGCGCTGCTCAGGGAATCGTTGACGGCGACCGCGCTACCGTCGGCGTACTGAACGACGCCAATCGTCGGCAGGCCATTGACGACAATGCTCAGCAGCGGGCTATCGACATCGCTCGGCGCGCTCAGGCCGAGCGCCACCGCGGCGCCTTCTTCACGGGCCACGATCGCGCTGCTGCTGGCCACCGGCGCGTAGTTGCTCGGGGTCACGGTGATCGTCGTCAGGCCGGTCACCGAACGACGGCCGTCGCTGACGCGGTAGCTGAAGCGGCTGACGGCATCGGTGCCATCAGTCAGCGCCGGCGGCAGGTACTTCAGGCCGAGCAGTTGCGCACTGCTCAGCGTATCGCCGGCCGCGACGGCGCTGCCGTCGGCGTATTGAACGACGCCCAGCGTCGGCAGCGTACTGACGATGATCGTCAGCAGCGGGCTATCGACGTCGGTCGGTGCACTCAGACCGAGGGCCATGGCGGTAGCGCCCGCGACGGCGGTGATCGCGCTGCTGCTGGCCACCGGTGCATCGTTGACCGGCGAAACGGCGATGGTCGTCACACCGTTTGCCGTACTGCTGCCGTCGCTGACGCGATAACGGAAGGCGCCGACGACATCGCTGCCGTTGTACTCGGCCGGAGGCCGATACTGCAAGCCGAGCAGCTGCGCGCGGCTCAGGGTGGCATTGCCGCCGACCGCGCTGCCGTCGGCGTATTGCACCTCGCCGATCGTTGGCAAGGCGGTGACGACGATGCGCAAGGCCGCGCTATCGACGTCGGTCGGCGCACTCAAACCGAGTGCCACTGCCGCGCCCTCTTCGCTGGCGGTGATCGCGCTGCTGCTGGCGACCGGCGCATCGTCGACCGCCGTGAGCACGATCGTCGTCTCGCCGCTGACCGTGCTGACGCCGTCGCTGACGCTGTAGCTGAAGCGGCCCACGGCATCACGGCCGTTGTATTCGGCCGGCGGCAGATACTTCAGGCCGAGCAGCTGTGCGCTGCTCAGCGTGTCGTTGACACGGACCGTGCTGCCGTCGGCGTACTGCACCTCGCCGATCGTCGGCAGACCGCCGACGACGATCGACAGCAGCGGACTATCGACGTCACTCGGCGCGCTCAGGCCAAGGGCCAGCGCCGCGCCCTCTTCGCTGGCGGCGATCGCGCTGCTGCCGGCGAGCGGTGGCAAATTGGCGCTGTCAGCGGCGCTGACGATGCTCACGTTGTCGATGCGCAGCCGACTCGCCGCGCCGGCAAAGCCGAGCAGGTCGAAGTAAAGGGTCAGCACGGTGCCGGCGGCGATGCCGCTCAGGTCGATGCTCACCGTCACCGGCTGAGCGGCCGGCAGCGTGCCGCCATTGCGGTCGCTGAGCCCGGTCGCGCTCACCGACGAGGCGGCGAAAACCGTGCCATCGGCCTGCAGGTTGAACAGCGCATCGCTGCCGCCGGCCGGTATGGTACCGGCGACGGCCTTGCCGGCGGCATCGAGCAGAGCCACTTCGAAGGCATCGGACGGGCCGTCGCCGTTGGCGACGAAATGGGCGCCAAGCAGTTCGAAGCGCAACAGCTGCGCCTGCTCCGGAACGCTGAAGGTCTGCGCCAGTCGCGACGCCAGCCGCGGATCCTCCCTGAGAACGCCCTGTCCATTGGCGACGCCGGCCTGAGCGGCCGCCGTCCAGCCGTAATCGGTCGCTGTCGTGTCGCCGACGTCGAAGCCGCCATTCACGATGCCGACATGGATATCGCCGTTGAGCAACAGCGCTTGCGAAGTCACTTCCGTCGTCGCCGCTCCCTGCATGCCAACGAAAGCCAGCAAGGCGGTGAGTGGATCGGCGGCGGCGTCGCCGTCACCGGCTCCCGGCGACAGCGCCTGCGCAGCGCGACCGGCGCGGTTCGAAGCATCGAGCGCGTCGAGATCCAGATACCAGGTCGCCAGGGCATTGGTGCCGGCGAGGGAAACCGTGGTCTCGGGATTGTCCATCGCCAGGTGCAGCGCTTCGCGTTGGCGATTGGCGACGGTGACGGTGTTGGCGGTGGACATGAAGTTGTCGCCACCATCGCGCGGTACCGACTCGAAAGGATTGTAGATGTACTCGTCGAACAGGCCGAGGTTATGCGCCAGTTCGTGGCCGACGACCCAGCCGAAGGATTCGCCGACGTTCTGGCGCGTGTCGCCAACGCTCAGATAGGCGCGCAGGATGCCGTCGACGACCAGGGTCATCGCGCTACCACCGGCCATCGCCCCGGTACGCAGCGGATTGACCAGCCGCGAGAGCAGGAAGCGCTTGGCGGGAATCGAAATGTCGTCGCGCAGGACCTTGCCGCCGAAGCTGCCGGCGCCCGCACCAGGCTTGGTGAGATCGCTCGCGAAGCTGCTGTAGGCGAAGTCGAGGCCGGCAAAGCTGCGCGACTCGTTGTCGGCCACATCGAGCCACGGCCGGTTGATCATGACGATCGGATTGAGACCGTTCTCGGCGTAGGCAAACTCGCTGTGCTCGATACTCGGCAGATAGATCGACGCCGGGTACACCGGTCCCGGGGCATTCGGATCCTTGCCGAAGACCTCGTGGAAACCGGTCAGCACCTCGCCCCATTCGGCGTCGGTGATCAGCGGCGAGAAGAGGCCCGCGAAGGTGTCGTAGCCGCCGCTGGCGAAGCCGTCCGCATCATGCACCGGCGTCGTCGGATCGGCGCTCCACTGCTCGTATTCGGTGCGAATCGCCTGCACCATGGTGCGCAGGGTCGACAGCGAAACGCCGACCGTCTGCTTGTCGACGGCACGCGCCGTGACCCGGATCTTGCCCAGGTTGCGGCCACCCTCCTCGATCTGGTAATCGGC
>LBIU01000329.1 GCA_000987445.1 Candidatus Accumulibacter adiacens
CCTTGATCGGCTGGGTGGGTCTGGGCTGTGCCACCTACCTCCTGCTGCACAGCGTGATCCGGATGGGCAGAAGCGTCTGGCGCCGCTGCACCTTCTGGCTGCTGCTGGCAATGCTCCTGCTCACCGCGGTCAACCTCTTCGGCATTCAACCGCTGCTCGCGCAGATCAAGGCCGACAACTTGCCGAGACAAGCGATGGAGAGCGTGCTGAACCAGCGCTTCGCCGTCTGGCATGGCGTTTCCGGCGTCGTCTACGTCGTTCAGAGCCTGCTCGGATTGCTACTGATCAGTGGATTCCGGCGCGCCGCCAGGTAGCCGACGACGCGAGCAGCTGACTGTGGGTGACCTGGTGACCTGGTGACCGTTCGAGCGATCCCGGTCAAGCGCCCGAGCCGCCCTGGAAGCTGCGCTTGCTACGGCGCGGCTCATTGCGTCGCGGGCGCGGCCTGGCGGGCTGAGCCGGATCGTCCGCTCGTGGCCGCCAGATCACCAACAGCTTGCCGATGTGCTGGACCGGAGCGGCAGCGAGGCGCTCGCAGAGCGTGGCGAGAAACTGCTCGCGCGTCTGCCGGTCGTCGTGATAGACCCGAATCTTGATCAATTCGTGGCTGCTTAGATTGACATCGACCTCGCGAACAACCGCGTCGGAAAGGCCGTTCTGACTTATCGAGACGACCGGCTGCAGTGAGTGCGCACGGGCACGCAGGTTGCGGCGCTCGTCGGAGCTGAGATTGAGCATGCAGTAAACCTTTTCTTGAGGACCGCATTCTAGCGGGTTTCAGCCAATGAAACGAAGCAGATCAAGCACTGCGTGGTTGAACGAGCACGTCAACGATGCCTACGTACAACGGGCAAAGGCCGAAGGCTATCGTTCGCGCGCGTCCTACAAGCTAATGGAGATCGACGACAAGGATGCTCTGATCCGCCGCGGCAACGCGATCGTCGATCTCGGCGCGGCGCCGGGTGGCTGGTCGCAAGTGGCTGCCAGACGGCTGCAAGGCAGCGCTCGCGTCATCGCGCTCGATCTGCTGGATATGGCGCCGATGCGCGGCGTCACTTTTCTGCAAGGCGACTTTCGCGAGCAGGACATCCTGCGGGCGCTGGAAGAATTGCTCGCTGGCGACCGGCCAGGGCTTGTTCTTTCAGACATGTCCCCCAATATATCGGGTATCTCGGTGTGCGATCAGGCCAGGGTGATGCACCTGGCCGAGCTGGGCCTGGACTTCGCGCGCAGCTGGCTGCAACCCGACGGCGCATTTCTGGTCAAACTTTTTCAGGGGCACGGCTTCAACGCGTTCCTGAACGAAATGCGCAAGACCTTCAAGACGGTATCTTCGCGCAAGCCGGATGCCTCCAGGGATCGCAGCCCGGAAGTCTATCTGCTGGGCAAGGTCTTGAAAACGTGAGAGCATTTACCGTGCCTGCATTGCTTCAACGGGCATTAATCGGTTTAGAATGCAGAGTTCGTGGAACAGCAGGGTTTCCGGCGCTTCTGCGCCGGACAACTTAGAAGAGGTGAAGTATTGAATAACATGTTCAAGAATCTGGCCGTGTGGCTGGTTATTGGTCTGGTCCTGATGACCGTCTTCAACCAGTTCAACACACGCCAGGTCGCTCAATCGACGATGGAGTATTCACAATTCATCGACGAGGTGGGCAAGGGAACAATTGCCAAGGTGGTGATCGAGGGTCGAGTGCTCAAGGCAACGACCACCGACGGACGCAAGCTGACCAGCTACGCACCTCCAGACCTGTGGATGGTCTCGGATCTGCTGAAGAATGGCGTCACCATCGAGGCCAAACCAGAGGAAGAACAGTCCTTCCTGATGAGCATCTTCGTCAGCTGGTTCCCGATGCTGCTGCTGATTGGCGTATGGATTTTTTTCATGCGTCAGATGCAGGGCGGTGGCCGCGGCGGGGCTTTCTCGTTCGGCAAGAGCAAGGCGCGCCTGCTGGACGAGTCGACCAATACCATCACCTTTGCGGATGTCGCTGGTTGCGACGAAGCCAAGGAAGAGGTCTCCGAACTGGTGGACTTCCTGCGTGACCCGTCGAAGTTCCAGAAACTCGGTGGCCGGATCCCGAAAGGGGTGCTGCTGGTCGGTAACCCGGGTACCGGCAAGACCCTGCTGGCCAAGGCCATTGCCGGCGAAGCCAAGGTTCCTTTCTTCTCGATCTCCGGTTCGGATTTCGTCGAGATGTTCGTCGGTGTCGGTGCGGCGCGGGTTCGCGACATGTTCGAAAACGCCAAGAAGCACGCCCCGTGCATTATCTTCATCGATGAACTGGACGCCGTTGGACGGCAGCGGGGAGCCGGTCTCGGCGGTGGCAACGACGAGCGCGAGCAGACCCTGAACCAGATGCTGGTCGAGATGGACGGCTTTGAAGGCAGCGTCGGGGTCATCGTGATTGCCGCCACCAACAGGCCCGACGTGCTCGATCCGGCGCTGATGCGTCCCGGTCGCTTCGACCGGCAGGTGGTCGTACCGCTACCGGACATCCGGGGTCGCGAACAGATTCTCATCGTTCATATGCGCAAGGTGCCCTTGTCCCCGGACGTCAAGGCCGACATCATCGCCCGTGGCACGCCCGGTTTTTCCGGAGCCGATCTGGCCAACCTGGTCAACGAGGCCGCCTTGTTCGCGGCGCGCAGCAACAAACGCCTGGTGGACATGGACGACTTCGAGAAAGCCAAGGACAAGATCATGATGGGCGCCGAGCGCCGCAGCATGGTCATGAACGAGGACGAGAAGCGCAATACCGCCTACCACGAGTCCGGCCATGCCGTCGTCGCCAAGCTGATGCCCAAGTCCGACCCGGTGCACAAGGTCACCATCATCCCGCGCGGACGCGCCCTCGGACTGACCATGCAACTGCCGGAAGAGGATCGCTACGCTTATGATCGCGTCTATCTGATGAGCCGGATTGCCGTCCTCTTTGGTGGCCGCGTTGCCGAAGAACTGTTCATGGACCAGATGACGACCGGCGCTTCCAATGACTTCGAGCGAGCAACGCAGATGGCACGCGACATGGTCACCCGCTACGGCATGTCGGATGCGCTCGGCCCGATGGTCTATGGCGAGAACGAGGGCGAGGTCTTCCTCGGGCGTTCGGTCACCACGCACAAGAACATGTCCGAAGCGACGATGGAAAAAGTCGACCGCGAGATTCGCCGCATCATCGACCAGCAATACGCCCTCGCGCGCAGCATCCTTGAAGAGCATCGCGACAAGGTCGAAGCGATGGCCGCCGCCTTGCTCGAACTGGAAACCATCGACAGCGACCAGATCGACGACATCATGGCGGGTAAACCGCCACGGCCGCCGAAGCAGCCGCAAACCAAGCTGCCCAGCACACCACCAAGCAGCAATACGCCGGATGCCGCCCCGAGCGCACCACCGGCACCGGCCTGAGCGCCCTGCACACGAGCACACTCTGGCGCTCAGCTTTTCTCTCGGTGCATGCGGGATGCCCGCGGGGACATGCGCAGCGACGTAGCCCCTGAACCGATGCTTCGCTGCGGTGCGTATCGACTCCCTCTGACCCGCCCGCTGCTGATGGGCATCGTCAATCTGACGCCGGACTCCTTTTCCGGTGACGGACTGGCGAGCGACGTCAGCGCGGCCGTTGCCCAGGCTCGACGGCAGATCGACGCCGGTGCCGATCTGCTGGACATCGGCGCCGAGTCCTCACGTCCCGGGGCGGCGCCGACGTCCGAGGACGAAGAGCTGCGGCGGCTGCTGCCGGTACTCGAGGCACTGGGCGACTGCAGCGTGCCGCTTTCAGTCGATACCTACAAGCCGGCGGTGATGCGCGCGGCGCTGGCCAATGGCGCCTCGATGATCAATGACATCTACGCGCTACGCATGCCGGGGGCGATGGCAGCGGTCGCCGCCAGCGGCTGTGCCATCTGTCTGATGCACATGCAGGGCGTGCCATCGACCATGCAGACGCAAGCCGCCTACGCCGACGTCGTGGCCGAGGTACAGGCATTCCTGAGCACACGCGTCAGCGCGGCGCTGACGGCAGGTGTGGCTCGTGATCGCCTGCTTCTCGATCCGGGCTTTGGCTTCGGGAAGACGCTGCAACACAATCTCGAGCTGCTAGGACGTTTCGACGAGTTATCCGTTGACCAGCTGCCCTTGCTGGCCGGGATCTCACGGAAGTCGATGCTGGGAACGATCACCGG
>LBIU01000330.1 GCA_000987445.1 Candidatus Accumulibacter adiacens
GAACTGCGCGTGCAGGGCAGCGGCCAGCCGCTCGACGGCAAGACCGGCGAGAGTCTTGCTGGCCAGGTCAGCGCCCGCCTCAAGCCTTTCCTGCCGCAGCCGATCGTCGAAGTCGTGGCCAGCTTGACGGGAGTCGATCCCGCGGCCTGGGCCAAGGGTGCGCCGCAGGCGAGTCTGGACCTGGACGTCGCCTTGCAGCCGCTGCCTGATTCGGCCGCCGCTCTGAGTGGGCGTTTGACGCTGCGCAATCGCCGTCCGGGCGCCGCCGACAAGGCCTTGCTGCCGGTCGAGTCGCTGCAAACCGCCTTGCGTCTGGAGGGCGAGGAACTGCAGCTGGCCGACCTCGACCTGCGCTTGTCCGGTGGCGGACGCCTGCGTGGAAGTGGTCGCCTGCGCGACAGCGAACTGACGCTGCTCCTGACCGCCGCGGCGCTTGACGCACGTGCCTTGTACAGTTCCTTGCACGCGACAAGACTTGCCGGCCCGCTGCGCGCCAGTCTTGGTGTCAATGAGCAGTCGTTCGAGCTCGAGTTGCGCGACCCGCAGTTCAGCATCGCCAGCAAGATCGCCATCCAGCCAAGCGAGATCGTCGTCGACCAGCTGCGCCTGGCAGCCGGCGACGCCAGGCTGGTAGCCAGTGGCCAGCTCGGGCTGGTGGACGCCGGCAAGTTCGCCGTGCAGGGAAGCCTGAAGAATTTCGACCCCAGCCGCTTTGCCGATGTGCCGCCGGCCCGGCTCAACGCCGACTTCGACGCCAAAGGCAGCCGCCTGCCGCAGTTGGCGCTTGCGCTGCGCTTCCAGTTGCACGACAGTCGTTTTCGCGGCCAGTCGCTGGCCGGGCGCGGCGATATCGATCTTGTCGGCGAACGTCTGCGCAAGGCCGACGTCGAGCTGAACGCTGCCGGCAACCGCCTGACCGCAAGAGGGGCTTTCGGCGTCCGCGGCGATCGCCTGACAGTGGCCATCAGTGCACCGAAACTCGATGCCCTGGGCGTTGCCGGCGATGTCAACGGTACGCTGTTGCTTGGCGGCAGTGTCGAGTCGCCAGAACTCTCGGCCGATTTGCGTTCGACGCGTCTGGCGGCGAAAGCCTTCGGCGAGATCCGCGGGCTCGATTTCACTGCCCGCCTTGGCGATGGCAAGGACGGCGCGCTGTCGGGGAAGCTGCAGCTGGGCGGACTCGATCAGCCCGATGGCGAGCCCTTGCTGGGCAAAGTGTTGCTCGAAGCGGAGGGCGTACGCGGCGCGCATCGTTTGCGCGGCCAGCTTGCTCTGCCCGGCAAACGCGAGCTGCGCCTGCTGCTCGCGGGCGGGCTGACGACTCCGGCGAGCGGCCTGCAGTGGGCTGGAGCGCTCAGCGAACTGAGCGTCTCTTCACCGCTGGCTAAAGACCAGCCTTTTGTCCGCCTGGCGGGGCCACTGCCTTTGCAGGCCGCCGCGGAGCGCTTCAGTGCCGGTCCCGCGGAGTTCGTCGGCTCCGGGTGGTCGGCGCGCCTCGAACGGGCACTTTCGCAGGGCCAGAGCTGGCAGACCGCTGGCAGTCTGCGCGGCTTGCCGCTGCTGGCGACGCTTGCCGAATTCCCGGAATTGTTCGATGCCTCGGCGATCGGTGCGGCCAAGAGTAGCAGCGCGGCGTTACGTCTCAATGCCGAGTGGGATCTCGGCACGGGTGGTGGCAGCGTTGCGAGCGGCAAGCGCAGCGCGCCGAAGAGCGTATTGCCGACCGGCACGGTGCGCGTGTGGCGCGAAAGCGGCGATCTGTCGATCGGCGGTGTGCCGCTGGGTTTGGAGGAGGGGAGCGTCAGCCTCCTGGCCAAGGGTGGCCGTCTCGACGCCGAGCTCAAGTTGCGCGGCAAGAAGCTCGGCACGCTGAGTGGCGCCTTGAGCGCCGCCAGTTCGGCAACGACGCTGATCAGCGAGCAGGCGCCGTGGCGGGGGCAACTCCAGCTGGACCTCCCGGACCTGGCCTGGGCCGCCCGCCTGCTTGGCGAAGGTTGGCAATTGGGTGGTCGTCTGGCCGGCGAGATCGCACTTTCCGGAACGCCGGCGAAGCCCCAGCTCAGTGGCGAATGGCGTGGTGACGGCCTGGCCGTGCGCGCCCTGGACCATGGGATGCGCCTGGAGCGCGGCAAGTTGCGGCTGCAGCTGACCGGTGACCAGCCAGGCGACGTGCGTCTGGTGCTCCAGCAGCTGTTCTTCGAGAGCGATTTCCAGACCATGCCGCGTCGCCTGGCTCTCGACCCCGACATCGATGCCGCCAGCCTGACGGGAAAACCCGGTAGCGTCGAGGCCAGTGGCGAGTTGCATCTCGGCAATACCGACGGCGTGCTGACGCTACGGGCCGATCGCCTGGGGGTGACGCAACTCGCGAATCAGTGGATGCTCGTTTCCGGCGAGGCCAAGCTGACCCTGGGCCAGAAACTGCTCGACGTTCTCGGCAAGTTCAAGGTCGACGCCGGCTACTGGGAGCTCGCCAAGAGCGGTACGCCGCAGCTCTCGGACGACGTGGTGATCGAGCGCAAAGGGGAGAGCAAGGCGAAAGCACGGCCTGCGGCGCGCTTGTTGTCGCTGGACATCGACGCCGACCTCGGCCGCCATTTCCGTTTCCGCGGCGCCGGTGTCGACAGCCGTCTGGCTGGCTCGCTGAAGATCGAGTCGGACGGAACCGGCCTGCCGCGGGCGACCGGTTCGATCCGCACCGTCGGTGGCCGTTTCGATGCCTATGGCCAGAAACTGGCCATCGAGCGCGGCATTCTCAACTTTCAGGGCTTGATCGACAATCCCGGTCTCAATATCCGGGCGATTCGTACCAACCTGCCGGTCGAGGCGGGGGTCGAAGTCACGGGAACTGCCCGGCGACCGATCGTCAAGCTTGTTTCGGACCCGGTGGTGCCCGATGCCGAGAAGCTCTCATGGCTGGTTCTCGGGCATGCTTCCGATCAGGAGGGAGGCGGTGGCGGGGGCGTGCTGCTGGCGGCCGCGCAAACCCTCTTCGGAGGCCAGGATGGCGGCACGCTGGGGAAACTGCAGCGCAGTCTGGGGATTGATGAGTTCGGCGTCAGCGGTGGCTCGATCGATGGTTCGGGCCGCTCGCAGACCAGCAGCATCGCCAGCAGCAGCTCGTTCGGTTCCAGCAATACCACTACCGGCCAGATCGTCAGCGTCGGCAAGCGCCTGTCGTCGGATGTCGTGATCAGTTACGACCAGTCGCTGACGACTGCTGAGAGCGTCGTCAAGCTGACCTACTACCTCAACCGCAATTTCTATGTCGTCGGGCGCGCCGGCTCGGACAACGCGCTGGACTTCTTCTGGAAGTACCGCTTCGGCCGTTAGGTGGGGAAGTCGCGCACGCGACTCACGACGCTCCCTTCTTCTCCGCGGGCGAAGCCCGGTGCTGCGTGTCCGCCGGATCCCCTTGCCGACCGGCGCCGACGGCCGCCCGGCGCAGGCGGTCGGCAACCGCCGCCCAGGCCGGCGTTGCCGGAACGTCCTCGACGACGATCAGATGGGCAGCCAGTTGATCGAGCTCGCGCAGCGCTCGGTAGAGCGCCCGGGCGTAGCCGCGGGGATCAGCTGCCAGCCTGCGAACGGTGCCTGTGGCTGCGATGCCGGCGGGTGGCTGGCTGTGACACAGAAGTGCACAGCGGCGCCCTGCGCGATGGAGCCGGTCGATGACTTCGGCAAGCCGCTGCGGCGCCACCAGTTGCAGGGCCGTCGCCGGCGCATAATGCGCGGCCAGCGAGCCCGAAACCCGTGGCGCGTCGTCGTCTGCCTCCAGGGCTGGCGCTTCCGGCAGCACGCCGATGACCGCTGCGATCTGTTCCGGCGTCACGCGCCCCGGGCGCAGCAGGCGCGGCGGCTGGCTGTCGCCGCGCGTCAGGTCGAGAATGGTGGACTCGATGCCGACCAGGCAGCGGCCGCCGTCGAGGAGCAGCGGTACCGAGTCGCCCAGTTCTTCGCGCACATGCCTTGCTTCGGTCGGACTGATGCGCCCGTAGCGGTTGGCGGACGGAGCGGCCAGCCCGCACATGCCGCCCATGCCCCCGCCGGCCTCGGCGTAGGCACGCAGCAGAGCGAGCGCCAGCGGGTGTGCCGGCACGCGCACGCCGATGCTGTTCTGGCCGCCCGTGACCGCGGTCGGTACGGCTGCTGCCCGCTTGAGGATCAAGGTCAGCGGGCCCGGCCAGAAGGCTTCGGCGAGTTCCCAGGCCAGCGACGGAATGTCGCGTGCCCAGCGCTCGAGGCAACCGGCGCCGGCGAGATGGACGATCAGCGGGTGATCGGCGGGGCGACCCTTGGCGGCAAAAATTCTTGCCACCGCCAGCGGGTTGGCAGCGTCGGCCCCCAGGCCATAGACGGTCTCGGTCGGAAAGGCGACCAGTTGGCCGGCCTGCAGCAGCGCCACGGCACGATCGATTTCCGCCGGCTCAGGAAGCATCGACGATACCGATCGCAGCGCGTGCTGCCAGCGCCCGATCGCGCGCCTTTGCCGGGTCCTCGTCGAGGACCGTGAAATGCCCCATCTTGCGGCCTTGCCGTGCGTGATGCTTGCCGTAGAGATGCAGCTTCAAGCCGGGAAAGGCGTGCAATTGCGACCAGTCCGGCTCGCGGTAGCGAGGGCCGGCCGGGCCGTTGTCGTACCAGATGTCGCCGAGCAGGTTGACCATCGCCGCCGCCGAGTGCGCGCGCGGGTCGCCGAGCGGCAAGCCGCAGAGCGCGCGCACCTGCTGTTCATACTGGCTGGTGAGGCAGGCGTCGAGCGTGAAGTGACCGCTGTTGTGCGGACGGGGTGCCATTTCATTGACCACCAGCTTGCCGCTGACGACGAAGAACTCGACCGCCAGGGTGCCGATATAGGCCAGGCCGTCGGCAATCTTCTCGGCCAGTTCGGCGGCCGTGGCACGCAGCTCGCAGGAAGCGCGCGCCGGGACCAGTGAAACGTCGAGGATGCCCTTGCGGTGGCTGTTTTCGACGGTCGGAAAGCTCTCCATGCGGCCGTCTTCGTCCCGCGCCAGGACCACCGAGACTTCGCTGTCGAGGGGGAGCTTCTGTTCGAGGACACAGGTCTCGCCCTTGAAGTGCTGGAACGCGGCGATGGCCTCGTCGCGGCTGCCGACCACCGCCTGTCCCTTGCCGTCGTAGCCGAAACGGGCGACTTTGAGAATCGCCGGAAAAAGGGTCGTAGCGGCCTGGCGCAGGTCCTCTTCACCCTGCACGGCAATGAAGTCGGCAATCGGCAGGCCGTGCTGACGCAGGAAGTTTTTCTCGGCGATGCGGTTCTGGCAGACGCTGACCGCCGTCGCCGATGGTCGCACGAGAACGAACTTGGCCAGATAGTCGAGGGTGTCGGACGGAACGTTCTCGAACTCGGTGCTGATCGCCGTGCACGCCTGGGCCAGTTCGTCGAGCGCGGGGTAGTCGTCGTAGCCGGCAATCAGATGGCGGTCGGCGATCAGCCCGGCCGGGCTGCGCGGGTCGGGGTCGAGAACCCAGACCTTGTAGCCGAGTTCGTGTGCCGCGGCGACAAAGAAACGGCCGAGCTGGCCGCCGCCGAGCATGCCGAGCGTTGCAGGGGGAAGAATCATGTTTTCAGTACTTGCACGCCGCAATCCATTGAGCGAGACGCTCCTTCAGGCACGTGACGATCGTCCTGCCCGAAGCCGGGCCCGGGCGGTGGTCGTCGCTGCTGTGGCTGCTCACACTTCCGGCAGTTTCATGGCCATCACCTTGGCCGCCTGCGCCTGCCGGAAGTCGCCGAGGCGCTGTGCCAGCGCCGCGTCGCTGGTGGCCAGCAGGGCGACGGCGAACAGTGCCGCATTGGCTGCCCCGGCTTCGCCGATGGCAAAAGTGGCGACCGGGATGCCTTTTGGCATCTGGACGATCGAGAGCAGCGAATCCTGGCCGGAAAGCGCTTTTGATTGCACCGGCACGCCGAGGATCGGCAGGGTGCTCTTGGCGGCCAGCATGCCTGGCAGATGCGCGGCGCCACCGGCACCGGCGATGATTGCCTTGAGGCCACGCGTGGCTGCGGTCGATGCGTACTCGAACAACAGGTCCGGGGTGCGATGCGCGGAGACGACGCGCGCTTCGAAAGGCACCGCGAATTCCTTGAGCATCACGGCTGCCGCCTGCATCGTCGGCCAGTCGGAATCCGAACCCATGACGAGGCCGACCAGCGGAGCCTGGTTCTGGGCCATCAATGGACCTCTCTTTCGGCTGCTTCGAGGGTGTTGGCGAGCAGCATGGTAATGGTCATCGGGCCGACGCCGCCGGGCACCGGGGTGATCGCCGAGGCGACCTGGCTGACCGGGCCGAAGTCGACGTCGCCGCAAAGCTTGCCGTTCGGCAGGCGATTGATGCCGACATCGATGACCACCGCACCGGGCTTGATCATATCGGCGGTGACGAATTGCGCGCGGCCGAGGGCGGCGACCAGAATGTCGGCGCGCCGCGTATGAAAGAGCAGGTCACGCGTCTGCGAGTGACAGACGGTGATCGTCGCACCGGCCTGCATCAGCAGCATCGCCATCGGCTTGCCGACGATGTTCGAGCGGCCGATGACCACCGCTTCCTTGCCTTTCAGGTCGATGTGGGCATCGGCGAAGAACTTCATCACCCCATATGGCGTGCAGGGGATGAAACGCGGGTTGCCCTGCATCAGGGCGCCGAAGTTCTCGGCGTGAAAGCCGTCGACGTCTTTCTCGGGCGAAATTGCCTTGAGTACCGCGTCACTGTCGAAGTGCTTCGGCAGCGGCAACTGGACGAGGATGCCGTGGATCTTGGGGTCGGCATTGAGCTCGGCGATTTTCTTGAGCACTACCGCCGGCTTGACGTCGGGCGGGTAGCTGAGCTTCTCGGAGTGGAACCCGGCTTGCGCGCAGGCATTGACCTTGTTGCGTACATAGATCTGCGAAGCATGGTCTTCACCGACCAGAAGCACGGCCAGTCCGGGGCGGGTGCCGCGGGCGGCAAGGGCTTCGGCGCGGGTCTTGAAGTCGGCGCGCAGCTTGTGCGCGAGCACCGTGCCGTCGAGGATTTTTGCGGTCATAGGGGGTTCCAGGAGTGGCCGGGAGAAATCTGGCAAGAAATGGCGGGGGTTGGTGATTAGGGGCTAGGGCGACCGCAGGCCGTTGCGGCCTCGTCGCGCGGCTCCGGGGAAAACGGGGATTTTATCGCAAATCAGGCGCTGCTCGCTGCCGCTCGAGGGCGATGCCCTCGGTTTTCTTGTGCGCAAAGCCATGCTGGATGCTGCGGCCAATGTCCTTGTCGAAGCCGGCCAGCTGCCGCCACGGGCGGTCGGCGAGCACTGCCTCGGCGCGCATCGACTCTCTTCGACGG
>LBIU01000331.1 GCA_000987445.1 Candidatus Accumulibacter adiacens
GCAAAAGCCAGCGACTGTTCGACGCGCTTGTCCATTTCGACCGTCTGCCGCCGAATCTGCGAATTCTGCCGCTCGGCCGCTGTTTGCGCGGTGTGGCGCAGCAGGCGTGCGAGCGCTGCCGGCAGCAGCCCCGTCTCGGAAACGCGCCCGCGCAACCAGCCGAGCAGAGCCGAAGCATGGGCGAGAAACAATTCATCATCAAGCGAGACGATCGCTTCGCACGATCCCGGGTCGCCCTGCCGACCGGCACGGCCGAAGAGCTGGCGATCGATGCGCGCCGAATCATGGTATTCGGAAAGAATCACGTGCAGACCGCCCGCCTGGCGAACTTCCGGGCTGAGCAGGATATCGGTGCCGCGCCCGGCCATGTTGGTGGCCACCGTGATCCGCCCCGGCTGACCGGCCTCGGCGATGATCTCGGCCTCGCGTTGATCCTGGCGCGCGTTGAGCACCTCGTGCGCCAGTCCGGCCGCGCTCAGGCGCAGGCTGGCCAGCTCGGAGGCGGCCACCGAACGCGTGCCGATCAGCACTGCCCGTCCGGCGGCACTCATTTCCGCGGCGCGCTGCACCACGGCCGTCCAGCGGCTGTCGCTGTCGACGAACACCCGCTGCCCGAGGTCGCGGCGCAGCACCGGTCGATTCGGCGGAATGCGCAGCACGTCCATTGCATACACCGAGCGCATCTCCGGCGCCACTTCGGTTGCCGTGCCGCTCATCCCGGCCAGGCACAGGTAGCGACGGAAGAAGCGCTGATAGGTGATCCGCGAGATGGTGTCACGGCGCTTGCTGATCGCCAGCGCTTCCTTGACCTCGATCATCTGATGCAGGCCGCGCTCCCAGGAGCGGTCGGCCATCACCCGGCCGGTGTACTCGTCGACGATCTGCACCTTGTCGTCGGCGATGATGTAATGCCGGTCGAGCTGAAAGAGATGCAGCGCCGACAGGCCCTGCTCGACCAGTTCCTCGCGCGCCCGCGGAATGCGCCACAGGCCGGGCAGTCCGCAGGCGAAATCGCCGACCGCGGCGCGTCCGGCGTCGGTCAGTTCGATGCTGCGCTCCTTCGGCCTGAGCAGGTAATGGCCCTTGCTTTTCAGGCTGGCGGCCAGGGCCAGGGCCTGCTCGTAGAGGGCGCGCCCGTTCGGGTCGTCGACGTCGCTGGAAATGATCAGCGGTGTTCGCGCCTCGTCGATCAGCACGCTGTCGGCTTCGTCGACAATGGCAAAGTAGAGACCACGCAGCAGGACGCTGGCGCGCCCCGGCGCCTGAGTCGGCAGCTGAGTCTGAGTCGTCTGACTTCGCGGCCCGGCCAGCCAGCCATCGAGCAGCGCCCGCGCGCCGGCGCGGACGCGCTTCTGCGTAATCCGATCGCGCAGATAGTCGAAGACCAGGTCCTTGTTGACGCAGTAGGTGACGTCGGCGGCATAGGCCTCGACGCGCTGCGCGGTCTCCTGGTCGGGGACGATCAGGCCGACGCGCAAGCCGAAGAATTCGTAGACCGGCGCCAAGTACTCCGCATCACGGGCCGCCAGATAGGGATTGACGGTGATCACATGCACCGGCGCGCCAGCCAGGGCCACGGCCACCGCCGGCAGGACGGCGGTCAGGGTCTTGCCCTCGCCGGTCTGCATTTCGGCCAGCGCTCCGGCCAACATGGCGTAGCCGCCCATCAGCTGCACCGGGTA
>LBIU01000332.1 GCA_000987445.1 Candidatus Accumulibacter adiacens
CCGACCGCCGCCTGATAGTCGGCGTGGGCCTTGGCGACCCATTCCGGGTCGGGACCGAAGTCATTGGCGATGCTGCTCAGGAAGGTCGTGCGGCCCTCGTCGTTGAGGTGCTGATAGGTTTCAGCCAGCAGGGCCGCGCGCTGGCGGACCGAGACCTCGCCGCCGACACCGCTGGCGCAGTCACGCAGCAGATCGCGAACGCGCCCGAGGTGCTTTCCTTCCAGCTCGAGTGGGCCGGGACTCTCGAGCAGTTTGCGCACCCGGCGCAAGCCCCGGACAACAAAGCCCTCCGACATTCCTTTCTCCTCCGTCCCGTGGTAAGCGGCGCGTCCAACTCAGCGGCGTTGGCGATGGGCGAGAACGACTAACAGCAGACCGCACAGAATCATCGGTAGCGACAACCACTGCCCCATGCTGACGCTGAACGAGAGGCCAAGGATACCATCATCAGGTGATCGGAAATACTCGGCAAGCCAGCGCAGGCTGCCGTAGCCAATGAGGAATGCACCCGAAACGGCGCCGCGCGGTCGGGCGCGGGCCGAGTACAGCCAGAGCAGAACGAACAGGGCCAGCCCTTCGAGACCCGCCTGATAAAGCTGCGAGGGGTGGCGCGGCAAGTCATCCACCCAGGGAAAAACCATCGCCCAGGGCAGCGAAGGGTCGGCCACGCGGCCCCACAGCTCGCCATTGATGAAGTTGCCGATGCGCCCGGCGGCAAGGCCGAGCGGCACCAGCGGAGCAATGAAATCGGTGATCTCGAACCAGGTCTTGCCGACCTTGTGGGCGTACAAGGCCATCGCTGCGAGGACGCCGAGGAAGCCGCCATGAAACGACATGCCACCCCGCCAGACGGCGAGAATTTCCAGCGGATGTTGCAGATAGTAGCCCGGCTGATAAAAGAGAATCTCGCCCAGGCGGCCGCCGACGATGACCCCGAGAACGCCGTAGAAGAGCAGGTCATCGAGCTGGCGCACGGTCCAGCCGCTGGCCGAGAGCTGCGGATGGGTCAGGATGCGGTGCCGACCAAGCCACCAGAACTGCAGGAAGGCGGCCAGGTACATCAGTCCGTACCAGTGCACCTTCAGTGGGCCGAGCGAAAGCGCGACGGGGTCGAACTGGGGATGGGTCAACACGGTGCGAGGACTCGGAGGCTTTCGGATAGAATTCGCATTATATCGCGCCACCCTCAGGCGCGTTCCGGATTGGAGATTGGCAATGCCTGACTATCGTTCCCGCACCTCGACCCACGGTCGCAACATGGCTGGCGCCCGCGCCCTGTGGCGCGCAACGGGCATGAAGGATGGCGACTTCGGCAAACCGATCGTCGCCGTCGTCAATTCCTTTACCCAGTTCGTCCCGGGTCACGTGCACCTCAAGGACATGGGACAGCTGGTGGCGCGCGAGATCGAGGCCGCCGGTGGAATCGCCAAGGAATTCAACACCATTGCCATCGACGATGGCATTGCCATGGGCCATGACGGCATGCTCTATTCGCTGCCCTCGCGCGACTTGATTGCCGACTCGGTCGAATACATGGTCAATGGTCACTGCGCCGATGCCATGGTCTGCATCTCGAACTGCGACAAGATCACCCCGGGCATGCTGATGGCGGCGATGCG
>LBIU01000333.1 GCA_000987445.1 Candidatus Accumulibacter adiacens
GCGGGCGCGCCGAAAGCGGGCCCGGGGGTCCCGGCCTTGGCGCCAGAAAGCAAAGCCGAACGGTCGGCAAGAACAATAGCGGCGGGGTCGGGTGGCCTTGCGGCTCAACCGACCCCGCTGACACAACTCACGCCTAAACGACTAGAAACCGATCGCCAGCAGCGTGTAGGCGGTGATCAATGTCGCCACCATCGCCCCACCATAGCAGATCAGCTTGGCAACGAGTCCGGCGTGAATACCGATATCGTGCAGGCTGTGATAGATGCGATGCGCGGCGTGCCACAGGAAGAGCGAAATGATCGCGAAGATGAAGCCTTTGCCGATGATGTTCTGGGCAAAGGCGAGCATGTTCGCATAGCTCATGGTGTCGGCCGGCAGCAGCATGCCGAGCGGAACGGCGAGGCCGGTGATGAACACCAGGATCGGGCCGAGCAGCGCCGACAGCATGCCGCCCGCACCGAACAGCGCCCAGAAGATAGGTGCGTTGGAACGTTTCAGAGTCCGTTTCATCGTGCCATCCCCCATACCAGGCCGAGCATGGCAAGACTGGCTGTGGCGGCAACGGCGAGCCCGCTACCGGTGATTGCGAAGTCGGGAAGTCGCTTGCCAGCGACGATTACCGGCGGCATGGTCCGCGGCATGATCTTGAACCAGGTGTAGGTGTGGTAGCACATCGCCGCCAGCGTCAGCCAGTGGAAAACGATGTACCAGGGGTTCTTCAGACCTTCGAGCCAGACATTCCAGGCCGCTTCGCCGCGCGAAAGATAGACCAGGCCGGTCAGCAGGATCAGCGCATAGGCGGCAACGAAGAGGGCGGTTCCCTCGTGGATCATGTACTCGACGAAGAATGGATTCTTCCGCCACCATCCGGCCATCGGACGAACATAGGGACGACGCTTGCTCACTTGGCACCTCCCTTCGGAGTAAGAAAACGCATGAAATAATCGGCCGCGCTATTGGTCTTGTTCTGATTGACCGCGTTGGCCGGGTCGACGTGCTTGGGGCAGACCTCGGAGCAGTAACCAACCGCGGTGCAGTTGAACACCCCCTCTTCGGAATTGACCAACTCCATTCGTTCGGCCGTGCCACCATCGCGCGAATCGATGTTGTAGCGGTGCAGCAGCGCCATCGCGGCCGGTCCGATGAACTCCGAATTGAGCCCGAACTGCGGGCAGGCGGCGTAACACAGCATGCAGTTGATGCACGAACTGAACTGCTCGTAGCTCGCCAGCTGCGCGGGCGTTTGCAGATACTCGCCTTGCGCCAGCGTGCGCTCTTCCTTGGGGATGATATACGGCTGGATGCTTTCGAGTTTCTCGATGAAGCCCTCCATGTTGATCACCAGATCTTTCTCGATCGGGAAATGCGCCAGCGCCTCGACACGCACCCGCGCCGGGTAGTAGTCGCGCAGGAAGGTCTCGCAGGAGAGGCTGGGCTCGCCGTTGATCATCATCCCGCAGCTGCCGCAAATCGCCATCCGGCACGACCAGCGGAAGCTCAGCGAGCCGTCGAGATAGTCCTTGATGTACTGCACACCCTGCAGGACCGACATGTCGTCGGTGAACGGCACCTCGAAGACCTGTTTGGACGGCTCCTTGTCGGTCTCCGGGTTGTAGCGCAGCACCTCGATTTCGATGATTCTCTGATTTTCAGACATTGGATGCCTTCCTTTCCTGCTCTGCCTTTTCGCCTGCAGCACCGTAAGCGCGCGTTCCCGGCTGCGACTTGGTGATCTTGACCGCGCCGTAGTCGATGCGCGGCGCGCCGCCAGCGACGTAATGCGCCTGGGAGTGCTTCAGGAAGTTTTCGTCGTCGCGCTTCTCGAAGCCGTCGAGGCGCTGGTGGGCACCGCGCGACTCGCGCCGATTGATGGCCGAATAGGCCATGCTCTGCGCCACGTCGAGCTGGTACTCGAGTTCGATGGCGAGCAGCCACTCGGTATTCCAGACGCTCGACTTGTCCTCGACATTGACGTCCTTGAAGCGCTCCTTGAGTTCGTCGAGCTTGTCACAGGTCGCCTGCATGGTCTCGGCGAGACGATAGATGCCGCAGCCGTCCTCCATGGTCTGCGCCATTTCCTTGCGCAGCGTGGCGATGCGTTCGCTGCCACCGGTTTTCGTCTTCAGCCCGACGAGCCGCTGTTCGACCGCCTGCGCCTGCTTGAGCAGACTGGCCGAATTGCCCGGCGCCGCCGCCTTGGCGAAGCGCGCGGCTTCCTCGCCGGCGACCTTGCCGAAGACGCACAGCTCGGACAGCGAATTCGAGCCCAGACGGTTGGCACCATGGATGCCGACGCTGGAGCACTCGCCGGCCGCATACAGCCCCGGCAGCGGCGAGGCACAGAGCCCGTCGACCATGATCCCGCCCATGGTGTAGTGCACCGCCGGTCGTACCGGGATCGGCGCGCGCGCCGGATCGACGCCGAGAAACTGCTCGGCCAGCTCGTAGATCTGCGGCAGGCGCTCGCGCAGCTTGGCCTCGCCGAGGTGGCGCAGGTCGAGATGGACGACCGAGCCGTGCTGGCCTTCGATGGTGCGCCCCTTTTGCTGCTCGTACCAGAAGGCCTGGCTGAGGCGATCGCGCGGACCCAGTTCCATGGCCTTGTTGCGTGGTGACGGCTCGGCCGGGCCGAGACCGTAATCCTGCAGGTAGCGATAGCCGTCCTTGTTCACCAGGAAACCGCCTTCGCCACGGCAGGCTTCGGTAAACAGCAGGCCGGTGCCCGGCATGCAGGTCGGGTGATACTGGACGAATTCCATGTCCCGTAGGGGCACGCCATGGCGGTACGCCAGAGCCATGCCGTCACCGGTCACGATGCCGCCATTGGTGTTCTCGCGGAACACGCGGCCAGCGCCACCGGTGGCGATGACCACCGATTTTCCTTCGACCAGCGCCATTTCGCCAGAACCGATCTCGATCGTAACGACCCCCTGCACGCGACCGTCCTCGACCACCAGATCAACGCAGAAATGCTCGTCGAAGCGCTTGATCGATGGATACTTGATCGACGTCTGAAACAGCGTGTGCAGCATGTGAAAACCGGTCTTGTCGGCCGCGAACCAGGTGCGCTCGATCTTCATGCCGCCGAAAGCACGCACGTTGACGTGCCCGTCCGGGGTACGACTCCAGGGGCAACCCCAGTGCTCGAGCTGGGTCAACTCCTCGTTGCAGTGAGCAACGAAGTATTCGACCACATCCTGCTCGCACAACCAGTCGCCGCCACCCACCGTGTCATTGAAATGGTACTCGAGGCTATCGGTGGGCAGTTTCACACCTGCCGAGCCGCCCTCGGCGGCCACGGTATGGCTGCGCATTGGATAGACCTTCGAGACCAGCGCGATCTTGAGGGCGGGATCAGACTCCGCCACGGCGATCGCGGCCCGAAGGCCCGCCCCGCCGCCGCCCACAATCACTACATCTGCCTTGTAACTCTCCATGCTTCATCCTTTCTCACGCCCGCCATCGCTAGGCGCGACCAACATCCGAGAAGCCCCACAGGAGCAGGTCCTGGCGCAGGGCCGACTGATAATGCACGCGTCAACTTGCCGAGCCTGCTTGCGGATCGGCGATCTTGAGCGTCAACATTTGATACATACCACCGAAGAAACGCTGATCGCCGACGCTGACGAATGAATTGTCTTTCGGCAACCAGGCAGCGACTTGTTCACTGAACAGATCGTGCGCAAAGGGCTCGAGCCGGTCGAGGACTGGCTTCCAGAGATAGCGCAAGGGATTCATTCTGCTCAGCGGCGCATAGTCCACGATGGTCAGCGTGCCACCCGGACGCACCACCCGCAGCGCCTCGGCGAGCGTTTTCTCGCGCACCGCCTGCGGCTGCTCGTGCAGCAGGAAGAACAGCAATGCGCGGTCGAAACTCCCGTCAGCAAAACCGAGCGCCGCAGAGTCCATGCAATGCAGCTGCACGGGCGCATTCCTGGGCAGCTTCTTGGCCAGATTCTCGAGCTGGATCGGCAGAATATCGACGATCTCGAGCGAACCACCCGGCGCCACGCAGTCTACCAGTCGCGGCGTCAGGTCACCGTAGGCACAGGCGATCTGCAGCGTACGGCCGGACAAGTCGTGGCCGTAGTCATGCAACACGGCATTGCACAAGCGCTTGTAGTTGCCCCAGAGAATCAGATTGACCAGCCACTGCCGCTCGAAGACATGCACCGCCCGTGGATGGACATAGGCCCACCAGTAATGCGCTTGCAGATAGTGAGGTATATCAGGGAGGCTTTCCTTGACAGCCACGCACGTAGCCGCCGGTCGATCCAGTTGATTTTTCATTGTGTGAGTTTGGCAATGGTTGTTTTCAGCAAGAGGCGTTGGAAGAGCGTTAAGCTTGACCGAGGGTTACGCATTATCCTTGCGCTGGCCAGAGAAGCACCTGTCTCCCGTCCTGCTCATTGATTATTCATTGGCCCGCTGCTCACTCGTGGGGAAAAATCGGAAGCCCGAAGCCGTCAGGCGGTAACGTACCCGATCGGCCCGGCAAACGCAACCGAGGCAGGACGGCGCGCGCGTTGGCCGATGTCGCCTCGGCCAGGTCGGCGACATCGATGCCGCGCAGGCCGGCCAGCAAAGCAGCGATCCGCGCCAGCTCGACGGGCGCATTCCGCCGCCCCGCCAGCCACGCCGGTGGCATGTCCGGGGCGTCGGTTTCGAGGACCATGCTGTGCAGCGGCAGTGACGCTGCCAGCTGCCGGATACGCGTTGAGCCTGAGTAGGTCATGGCGCCGCCGAAACCAAGTTTGAAGCCCAGCTTGATGAACTCGTTCGCCTGTTGACGACTGCCGTTGAAGGCATGCGCGATGCCGCCCCTGACCCGGATCCGGCGTAGCTGCTTGAGCACCCGGTCGACCGCACGGCGCACGTGCAAAAGCACCGGAAGATCGTGGTCGCGGGCAATTTTCAGTTGCTCGACGAAGAAATGCTCCTGCCGGCCGATCGCCGGATCGGTGACGAACAGGTCGAGGCCAATCTCCCCGACAGCGACCGGCTGCTCCGGGCCGGCCGACGCGCTCTGCAGCCATTCCTTCAGGCGCAGCAGATCGCCGTCGCTGGCGTGTGCAACGGCCAGCGGATGAATGCCGTAAGCGGCCGCACAGCCGGGGTAGCGCCGGCAACAGCTGTGCACCGCGGTGAAGCTGGCCACATCGACCGCCGGCACGACGATGGCCGCTACGCCAGCGGCTGCGGCCGCGACCACCGCGGCATCGCGATCGTCGGCGAACTCGGCTGCAGCAAGGTGGCAGTGGGTGTCAACCAGCATGCTCAGGCCACGCGCAACTCAGAGAAAACGAAAAGCGGGCTCAGGCCGGCGGCCACTGACGATGTCGGCCAGGGCGGCGCCCGAGCCACAAGCCATCGTCCAGCCGAGCGTACCGTGACCGGTGTTGAGATACAGATTGCCAATTGGCGAACGGCCGATCAGCGGCACGTTGGAGGGCGTGGCCGGGCGCAGCCCGCACCAGAATTCGGCCTCGCCGGCGGGCCGCAAGTCGGGAAAGAGCTCGCCGGCGCGGCGCATCAGCGCGTTGCAGCGCACGCGGTTGAGCTCGGTATTGTAGCCATTGAACTCGGCCGTACCGGCAATGCGCAGACGTTGGCCAAGGCGTGAAAAGACGATCTTGTGGCCATCATCGGTGAGGCTGACACTCGGCGCGACGCTCTCCACCCCGAGCGCGACCGTTGCCGAGTAGCCCTTCGCCGGATAGACGGGCAAACGCAGGCCAAGCGGCCGCATTAACAGAGGCGTGTAGCTGCCCAGTGCGGCGACGTAGGCGTCGGCCTGGTGCAAGTCGCCGGCCACCAGCACCCCGGCAATGCGGCCGCCCGCGGTAAGCAGGCGGTCGACCTTGGCAGCGTAGCGAAAAACGACACCGTTCGCCGCACAGCGGGCGGCGAGTTGTTGCGTGAAGCGGTGCGCGTCGCCGGATTCGTCGTCGCTGGTGTAATCACCGCCGACCAGGCGCTGCCGCGCCGCTGCGAGCGCCGGCTCGATGACCAGACACTCGTCAACGCTCACCGTTCGTCGGTCACAGCCGAAGCCACGCATCACTGCCGCGGCCGCAGTGGCGAGCTTGAATTCGCGTTGATCGGTGTAAATATGCAGGATGCCGCGTTCGAGATGATCATAGTCGAGCCGGGTTTCGGCACGCAGCGCCTGCAACTGGCAGCGGCTGTACAAGGCCAGTGCGACGATGTCGCGCATGTTGGCTCGCGTCCGCTGCGCAGTACACTCGCGCAGGAAGCGCAGGCTCCAGTCCAGCAGGCCGGCATCCCAGCGCAAGCGAAAAAGCAGCGGCGCGTCCTCGCGCCGCATCCAGGCGAGGGCACGCAAGGGCGCGTGCGGGTTGGCCCACGGCTCGGCGTGGGAGACGGAAATCTGGCCGCCATTGGCAAAACTGGTTTCCAGACCGGCCGCCGACTGGCGGTCCAGTACGGTCACCTGATGCCCGGCGCGGGCCAGATACCAGGCGCTGGCGACGCCCACGACACCGGCGCCGAGGACAAGAACCTTCAAGCCGAAAACCGCGGCAAGGCAGAGCCGACGAGACACTCGAGCAGCTGGCGCGCAAGGCGCCGGGAGGCCCGCTCGCCACCGGCGATGGGACGCATGACGCACGGCTGCGAAAGGGAGAAGGAAAGAAAATGGCCAGGCAAAGCGATTTCCAGATTCAGACCGCCGGGAGACCTTGCTCGCGAGCGATACGGACGACTTCGGGAATGCGGCGCAGGCTGCGCATCAGGCGCGCCAGGGAGGTGCGATCGGCGACCTGCACCGTGAAATGCAGGGTTGTGTACAAGCCGGAATCCTTCTCATCCATATGGACCGTCAGAATATTCGTTCCGGAACGCGAGATCTCGGTGGCAATCCGGCCCA
>LBIU01000033.1 GCA_000987445.1 Candidatus Accumulibacter adiacens
TGGCAAGCAGCCGACGGCGCCTGGTAACGCTCGGTAACAATCTGCCAGAGCACTATTGGGTATCATAGCAAATCTTTCTCGGCGGACGCCGAGGCTGGCGGGAGTTCTCGTGATCAGAATGATTTGTGCGGCAGTGTCCTTGAGCGCTGCAGTTTTCTTGAGCAGTTCTTCGCAGGTTCAGGCCGAGGGTCTGCCGGAGCTTGGGGACGCGGCGCGGGTTGACCTCTCGCCGCAACTTGAACGCAAGATCGGTGAGCAGATCTTCAATGAGATACGTGCGCGGGAGCCGAGCTATGTTGACGACCCCGAGGTCAATGACTACCTGAATTTCCTTGGCGGACGGCTGGTTGCGGCGAGCTCGAACGCGGCGGGCAATTACTATTTCTTTGCGATTCGCGACAACACGGTGAACGCCTTTGCGATGTTTGGCGGTTTCATCGGGGTCAACACCGGGACCTTGCTGACCGCGCAATCGGAATCCGAGCTGGCTGGGGTGATCGCTCACGAGATCTCGCACGTCAGCCAGAGTCACCTTGCTCGGCAGATCGCCAGGGAGAAACAGAGCTCGATCGCCACCATGGTCGCCATGGCCGTTGGCGTTCTCGCTGCTCGCTCGAACTCGCAGGTGGCGACCGCGGCGATCGCTTCGGCGCAGGCGGCGTCGATACAGTCGCAATTGGCCTATAGTCGCGACTTCGAGCGCGAAGCTGATCGGCTGGGGTATCAGACGCTCGCCAAGGCCGGCTACGACGTGCGTGGCATGGGCGACTTCTTTGGCCGCATGCAACTGGCCGGGCGTGTGTACGAGAACAATGCCCCGGTGTATCTGCGCTCGCATCCGCTGACCGTAGAGCGCATCTCCGACATGCAGAACCGGGCGCAGGATGCCGCCTATCGGCAGGTCGCCGATAGTGCTGAATTTCACCTGGTGCGGGCCAAGTTGCGGGCGCAAGCGGTGACGCCTGGCGAGGCTGTCAGCGAGTTCAGAAAGCAGTTGCGCGACAAGAAATATGCTTCGGAGATGGCGACCCGCTACGCTCTGGCCTATTCGCTCCTGCAGGCCAAGGACATCGCGGCTGCGCAGAAGGAGGTCGGCGCGCTGCTGGCGCTCAAAGTGTCGTCGCCGATGATTGCCGGTCTGGCGGCGCGAACGGAAATTGCCGCCGGAAATCACGCGGGCGCCACGAAGATCTATCGCGACGCCCTGCAACGCTATCCACAGTCCAAGGCCTTGGTCTATGCGTACGCTGAAGCGCTGCTGGCGGGGCGGCAATACGAGCAGAGCTTGCAGTTTCTGGAATCGCAGCTGCAGCTCTACAGCTCGGACTACAAGCTGTACGGTTTGCAGGCGAAGACTTACGCGGCGCTTGACAAGCGCTTGCAGCAACATCGCGCGCAGGCCGAGTTCTACCTGCTGCAGGGGCAATTGGGAGCGGCGGTCGAACAGCTGCAGTTCGCGCAACAGGCGGGCGATGGCGACTTTTTCGAGAAGTCCGCGGTCGACGCACGTCTGCGCGACCTGCGCAAGCTGCTGGCGGAAGAGGCAAGAGAGAAGCAGCGGAATGGCGGATAGCGTGGTTGGCGTGCTTGGAGTCGTTAGAATACGCCCTCAATCTTGTTCTGGACCTGACCATGCATTGCGATCGAGAGCTCGACGTCAAGGGGCTGAAGTGCCCACTGCCGATTTTGCGTACGAAGAAGGCGCTGTCCGAGATGTCGCCGGGTGAAGTGCTGCACGTGCTGGCGACTGACCCCGGTTCGGTCAAGGACTTCCAGGCTTTCGCCAAACAGACCGGTAATGCGCTGCTGTCGAACGCCGAAAGCAATCAGATCTTCGAGTTCTACCTCAAGCGCAAATAGGGTCGGGTGGCGGTGCGCCGTAGCGCTTCAGTCAGCGCAGCTGCACGGGCCTTGCGCGCACGCGCGATGCGCTGACTGATGCTGGCCGGCGCTTCGTACGCGCTGTTCGACGGCGACGCCGGCAGCGCCGTCCTGCTGACGGGTTTGCAGGACGCCTTCGCCGTTGATGCCGCTACTGATCCTCGGGCTGCGTTCGCGTCGATCGAAGCGGCGCTCGCGGCCGGCCAGTGGGCTGCGCTGGCGGCCGATTACGCGCTGGGCGCATGCTTTGAGCCGGCCGTTCCGCCAGCGCCCTGTGATCGGCCGGTGTTGCGGGTCTGGCTGTTCGCTGACGGTCGCGTGCTCGATGCGCCGGCCGTCGCCGATTTCCTTGCCGAGCAGCTGGCGGCTGTTCCCGACTACCAAAAGGTGGCAGGAATTGCCGAAATGTCTGCGGCGGTCGATGCCGCGACCTACGCCGCGCAGGTCGGCCAGATTCGTCGCTGGATTGGCGACGGCGACTGCTACCAGATCAACCTCACTTTTCCGCTGACTTTCACGCTTTACGGACACCCGCTGGCGCTCTATGCGCGCCTGCGCGAACGTCAGCCGGTTCGCTATGGCGGCTTTCTCGCTTGTGGCGAGGAATCAATTCTTTCCTTTTCGCCGGAATTGTTTTTCGAGCGGGTCGGCGCGAGGGTGGTGACCCGACCGATGAAAGGAACCGCCGCACGCGGCAGGACAGCGTTTGAAGATCTGGCGAATCGGTCGGCTCTGCTGGCGTCGGCCAAGGAGCGGGCAGAAAACATCATGATTGTCGATCTGCTGCGCAACGACCTGGGACGTCTGGCTCAGCCGGGCAAGGTGCAGGTCGAAGCACTCTGCGAGGCAGAGGCCTACCCGACGCTGTGGCAGATGGTATCTACGGTCGCCGCGGACCTGCCAGGCGTCGGCATGGCCGACCTTTTTGCGGCCCTGTTTCC
>LBIU01000334.1 GCA_000987445.1 Candidatus Accumulibacter adiacens
ATTTTTTAGTGTAATGTGCGCCTCGTGAAAAGACTTCTCGTCCTGCTCTCCAAGTCGATGCTGGAAAGCGTCCGTGACCTGCTGCCCATCATCTTGGTGATCGCGTTTTTTCAGCTGCTGATTCTGCGTCAACCCATCCCTGACTTGAGCGGGCTTCTTTTTGGCACCGTGATGGTGGTCATCGGCCTCACACTCTTCATTCATGGACTCAAGATCGGCCTGTTCCCGATCGGCGAATCGATGGCGCACGATTTTTCCCGCAAGGGAAGTCTGTTCTGGCTGCTGGCCTTCGCCTTCGCACTGGGATTCGGGACCACGGTTGCCGAACCGGC
Source organism: Candidatus Accumulibacter adiacens (assembly GCA_000987445.1). GTDB lineage: Bacteria > Pseudomonadota > Gammaproteobacteria > Burkholderiales > Rhodocyclaceae > Accumulibacter > Accumulibacter adiacens. Next base: position 333 of record LBIU01000334.1, read on the forward strand.
ATTGATTGCGGTCGCGGACGAGGCATCAAAGGTGGCAGCCACCGGCGGCATGATCACAGACACAAGCGAATCCAGGCACAGCTATGCCTATGGCCTGCGTCTGACGGTCGCCCTCTCGGTCGGGCTGGCCATCGTCATCGGCGTGCTGCGCATCATCAAGGGATGGCCGATCCAGTACCTGATCATCGGTGGATACATCGGGGTCATCCTGATGACCTTCTTCGCGCCACCGGAAATCATCGGCATCGCCTACGACTCCGGCGGCGTCACGACCTCCACCATCACCGTACCGCTGGTGGCAGCGCTCGGCGTGGGACTGGCCAGCAGCATCAGGGGGCGCAACCCGCTGACCGATGGTTTTGGTTTGATCGCCTTCGCATCCTTGACGCCGATGATCTTCGTCATGGGCTACGGAATGATTCTCTAATGTCTTTTCTTGGCAGTTTTCTCACCTCTCTGCTGAGCACTCTGGGCGATGTGCTGCCGATCGCCATCATCATGTTCGGATTTCAGCTGCTCATTCTGAGAAAGCCGATCCGCAACCTACGGCAGATTCTTATCGGTTTTTTCTTCGTGCTGCTCGGTCTGACTTTCTTTCTTGAAGGCCTGGAGCAAGCGCTCTTCCCGCTTGGCAAGCTGATGGCCGAACAGCTCACGAGCCCCGATTTTCTCGGCATCACGGACGGCCACAGGGGCGACTGGGTAAGCTATTTGTGGGTCTATGTCTTCGCCTTCGCGATCGGGTTTTCCACGACCATTGCGGAGCCCTCGCTGATCGCGGTTGCGATCAAGGCAAACCAGGTATCCGCCGGCGCCATAGGCACCTGGGGACTACGCATCGCGGTGGCAATCGGCGTTGCCGTAGGCATCAGCATGGGTGCTTATCGAATCGTTACCGGCACCCCCCTCCATTACTTTATTATCACCGGCTACATACTGGTCGTCATTCAGACGGCGTTCTGCCCCAAGAGCATCATTGCCCTTGCCTATGACTCGGGCGGCGTGACCACGTCCACCGTGACCGTACCCCTGGTGGCTGCACTGGGCCTCGGTCTCGCCAACAATATACCCGGTCGAAATCCATTGCTTGACGGTTTTGGCCTGATCGCGTTTGCCAGCCTGTTTCCCATCATGAGTGTGATGGGTTATGCACAGCTCAGCGAATGGCGCGCTCAGCGGGACAAGCGATCCACTTAAGCTAGCGAAAGGAATCCGCCGTGCATTTCAAATTGATCGTCGTGTTGATTGAAGACAGCAAGACAGAGGTCGTGCTGGATGCCACGCGCAAGGCAGGGGCCACCGGCTTTACCGTCGTCAATCAGGCCAGA
>LBIU01000335.1 GCA_000987445.1 Candidatus Accumulibacter adiacens
TAGAGGATCTCTTCGACCACCGGCGACAGGCGGTGGATTTCGTCGATGAACAGCACGTCATGCGGTTCGAGGTTGGTCAGGATGGCCGCCAGGTCGCCGGCGCGTTCGAGGACCGGACCGGACGTCGAGCGCAGGTTGACGCCCATCTCGGCGGCAATGATGTGCGCCAGCGTCGTCTTGCCGAGCCCGGGTGGTCCGAACAGCAGGACGTGGTCGAGGGTGTCGCTGCGCCGTCTGGCGGCTTCGATGAAGATCGACAGCTGTTCGCGGATTTTCGCCTGACCCACATAGTCGGCCAGTCGGCGTGGCCGCAGTGCGCGCTCGATGGCTTCTTCCTGGGTCGATTTCGCCTCGCCCGAAATCAGCCGCTCGAGCGGTGGGGCGCCGAGATCGTCGCTTTCGATCATCGTTGATTCTCGGTTTCTGGCGTCGTTGCGGTGAGCAACTCGCCACCCGCGTGTGCCAGCCATTCGCGGATCAGGACCTGCCCGAGGGCCAGCAGCGTCGGCCCGAGGAAGAGGCCGATGAAGCCGAAGACCAGCACGCCGCCGAAAACGCCGACGACGATCAGCAGCAGCGGCAGGCTCGAACTGCGTGAAATCAGAATCGGTTTCAGGAAGTTGTCGACGCTGCTGATGGCGAACATTCCCCACAGCACCATGAACACCGCCCAGCCGGCCTGATCGCCGTTGTACAGCCAGATCGCCGCCCCCACCCAGATCAGCGTCGCACCGATGACCGGCACCATCGAGAAGAAGAAAGTGGCAATGGTCAGCAGGATGACACCGGGAACACCGGCGATGAGAAAGCCGATCATGGCCACGATCGACTGTGCAGCCGCGGTCCCGACGATCCCGGCCATGACGCCGGTGACGGTTCCCTCGGCCAGGGTCAGCATCCTTTCGCCGAGGTTGCCGGCGAGCATGCGGCTGCCGGTGAGCAAGGCATCGGCGTAGAGGTGTGCATCGCGAAAGATGAAGAAGACGAAGAAGACCACCAGTACCAGTTGCAGCAGGCCCTGGGCGAAAAGGGCCACCGCGGCCAGCGCGAACTTGCGCGTCGGGTCGAAAATCTGGCGCAGGAGACTGTTCATCTCCTCGCGGCTGTCGGCCAGATCGTGCCAGTAGCCGGCGACATCCGGACCGATGACCGGCAGGCTGGCAAGCCAGGCTGGCGGATCGCCGGGAAGGCCGCTTTCCAGAAGCGGCTTCACCTGGCGGATGCCGATCTGGACAGCGTCGGCGAGGGAGCCCGAGAGCAGGGCCATCGGCACCACCAGCAGGAGCAGCAGGAGCAGCGACAGCAGCAGCGCCGCCAGACTGCTGCGCCCACCGCAGAGCGTCAGCAGGCGGTTGCGAATCGGCAGGGTCGTCAGGCAGATGACGATGGCGAAGAGCAGAGTGCCGGTGAACGGCAGCAGCACAGCCACACAGCCGATCAGCAGCAGCGCAACGAGTGCGATCTGGATCAGTTGCTTGTGGCTGGGATTCATGGACTCATGGATTCATGCGCGCGGTTCAGACCTTTGACAGCAATTTGAGCGCTTGCCGAATGCCGTCGGAAGTGGTGATTTCGGCCGGCAACTGCCTCATCGCGGCGCCTGCTTCGCGCTCATTGTAACCTAGCGCCAGCAGCGCATTGAGAATGTCGCTGCGGCTGTCGGCGACCGTCAGAGTGCTTGTCGGCAGCGCGTCGGCCAGCTTGCCCTTGAGTTCGAGCAGCAGGCGTTCGGCGGTCTTGGTGCCGATTCCCGGCACCTTGGTCAGCCGCCCGACTTCCTGACGGGCAACGACCTGCGCCAGGTCGCCGACCGACAGTCCCGACAGGACCGACAGCGCCATGCGCGCGCCGACGCCGGTGATCTTCAGCAGCTGGCGAAACGCGAAGCGCTCGCCTTCGCTGGCAAAGCCGTAGAGAAAATG
>LBIU01000336.1 GCA_000987445.1 Candidatus Accumulibacter adiacens
CACAGGAAGTCCGGCCGGATGCCGGCCTGCTCGTGGGCAAAGAAAGTGCCGCTGCGACCACAGCCGACGGCGATCTCGTCACAGATCAGGTGCACCTGATAGCGGTCGCACAGGGCGCGGGCCAGGCGCAGATATTCCGGGTCGTACATGGCCATGCCGCTGGCACACTGGATGAGGGGCTCGACGATCAGGGCTGCGATGCGCGGGTGATGCGCGTCGAGATGGCGCTCGAGCGCCGCCGCGGCGCGCTGGGCGACGTCAAGCGCGCTTTCTCCATCTTGTGCCAGGCGTGCGTCGGGCGTCGGCACGGTGCTCGCCGGACGAATCAGCGGCGCGTAGGCGTCCTTGAACAAGGCAACGTCGGTGACCGCCAGCGCGCCGACGGTCTCGCCGTGATAACTGCCGCGGAGGCAGAGGAATTCCTGTTTGTCGGCATGACCGCGGTTACGCCACGAGTGAAACGACATCTTGAGTGCAATTTCCGTCGCCGAAGCGCCGTCGGAAGCGTAGAAGCAATGCCCGAGCGCGCCATCGGTAAGCGCTGACAGGCGCTCGGAAAGTTCGACCACCGGCCGGTGCGTGCAGCCGGCAAGGATCACGTGTTCGAGTTGCTCGAGTTGCTCGCGCAACGCGGCATTGATGCGCGGATTGCAGTGACCGAAGAGATTGACCCACCACGAGCTGATCCCGTCCAGGTAGCGTCGGCCATCGAAGTCGTGCAGCCAGACGCCCTTGCCGTTGGCAATGGGAATCATCGGCAGGGCGCCGTCGCCGTCCGCGTGCTGCTTCATCTGAGTGCATGGGTGCCAGACGGCGGCCAGGCTGCGCTGCAGCAGATCGCTATTGCTCATGTGCGTGTTCCCGCTGTCGCTCAGTGCAGCGTCTGTGAGGGGGAGTCGTCCTGCTCGGGCATCTCGGCATGGACCGTCTCGCCCTCGATATTGGGATACAGCGGTGCGCCGCAGTCGTCGCAGAACTCATAGGGGAATTGCTGGTCGAGGACGGTGACTTCCTTGAGGCCGGTCTTGCGCAGCACGCCCTCGATTTCTCCGGCGACGTCGGTGGTTTCGTCTTCGATACCCAGTAGAGGCCAGACCACGCCGTGGTAGATGACGTCCTCGTCACGCGGACCAAAGCCGATCCGGTATTCCTCAAGCCGCTTGTCGTGGAAACCGCCGACGATGGCGCGCAGATTGTCGGCTGACTCAGGAAGCGTCGCCTGCAGGAAGGCCACCGAGGCGTTCAGCGAGTAAGGGCGAGAGGCGCTGTCGGCGGCGCGACAGGCCGCGTGGTAGGCGTCGGCGAGCAGCGGTTGATAGGCACAACCGGTGAGCAGCGGCTCCAGGCAGGGGGCGCCCTGGCGCAGCCACTCCTTGAGGGCCGCCTCACGAGTGCTCTTGTCTTCCTCGTTCCAGCGGAAAAGGGGTAGGCCACGTGGCACCGCCAGCGCACCGACCAGGTAGCGGGTGTCGGAGAGAAAGCGGTTTGTTTCCGGCATGCTGGCGGCGTCGACACCAAGATCACAGCCGGCGAGCGCCGCGGCGCCGAGTTTCTGCAGCAGCTGCCAGGTGTCGACAAAGCTGTGCGGTAGCTGGTCCGGGCTATACAGGTAATCGGCGAGCGCAACGCGGGCGCCGGCGGCAAAAACGTGTGCGCCGAGCTGGACCTTCAAGGTTTGCAGGAGGCTCTGCGGAATCGCTGTCGCGGGAATCGAGAAGCGCGACCAGCCGAGTACCGGAACCGCAATCAGCAGGATGTCGAAATCCTGGCCACGATCGAGCATGGTGCATGATTCGGCCTGTGACTCGACGATGTCGGCGAGATCGTCATGGGCCATCGCGTGCGTGTCGAAGAGGCGGTCCAGCGAGGCGTTCAGGTCCTCCTCGGCACCATCGTGCAGCAGCCGGTCGACCAGGTCGGCCAGGCGCTTCTGCCAGAACAGGTCCTCGAGCTTGCTGCCGGACTCGGCCAGGCCGATGGCCAGGCGACCGAGTTCGGTGGCGTCAGCGGAAATACGCTTGCGGGAGGAGAAGCGGTTGCGTTTCATCGTCGGGGGCCTGCGGCAGAGTCAATCCGCCATTGTAGCAAGCTGGCGAGCCCGAGCGTTCGCGCGCGTGCATCTTAGTGCATCCAAGTGTCGTCTGTCGGTGCAATTGCCTGTCGGGCAACGCGGCGCTCAGCTGCCGGCGCAGCACGCCGACAGGCGTCTGCCGCGGCTCCTCAGGCGATGCGTAGCTGTGCCAGCGATGCGAACGCCGCCTGGTTGCCGATGTCCGGGGTAATGATCAGTTCGAGGACGTTGACCGCGGCGAGCTCGAGGCGATGGTCTTCGCTCTGGCGAGTGGCCCCGTCCGGGCTGAAGTTCCATTG
>LBIU01000337.1 GCA_000987445.1 Candidatus Accumulibacter adiacens
ATCGTCGGTATCAACGACCTGCTCGAACCCGATTATCTGGCGTACATGCTCAAGTATGATTCCGTGCATCGCCGCTTCCAGGGCACGGTTGCGGTCGAAGGCAATGCGCTGGTCGTCAATGGCAAGAAAGTCCGCCTGACCGCAGTCAAGGATCCGGCCGAGCTGAAGTGGAACGAAATCGGCGCTGACATCGTCGTCGACGCGACCGGCCTCTTCCTGACCACCGAGTCCTGCCAGAAGCACATCACCGCGGGTGCCAAGAAAGTCATCCAGAGCGCACCGAGCAAGGACGACACGCCGATGTTCGTGTTTGGCGTCAACGACAGCACCTATGCTGGCCAGACGATCATTTCGAACGCCTCCTGCACCACCAACTGCCTGGCCCCGGTGGCCAAGGTCCTCAATGACAACTGGGGTATCAAGCGCGGCCTGATGACCACCGTGCATGCAGCCACGGCCACCCAGAAAACCGTTGATGGCCCGTCCAACAAGGACTGGCGTGGCGGTCGCGGCATCCTCGAGAACATCATCCCGTCCTCGACCGGCGCCGCCAAGGCCGTCGGCAAGGTCATCCCCGAGCTCAACAAGAAACTCACCGGCATGGCTTTCCGCGTGCCGACGTCTGACGTCTCGGTCGTTGACCTGACGGTCGAGTTGAACAAGGAAACCACCTACGAGCAGATCTGCGCAGCGATGAAAGCTGCCTCGGCAGGCGCGATGAAGGGTGTTCTCGGCTACACCGACGAGAAAGTGGTGGCCACCGACTTCCGTGGCGAGAGCTGCACCTCGGTGTTCGACTCGGACGCCGGCATGGCGCTTGACGGCACCTTCGTCAAGGTTGTCTCCTGGTATGACAACGAGTGGGGTTACTCCTGCAAGGTGCTGGAGATGATCAAGGTAATGGCGCGCTAAACAGCCATTTCGGAGGGGCGCTTTCGAGCGCCCCTCTTTCCTCACTTCACAACTTCCCGGCTTCGCTTCCCAGCTTCTTCCTGCCTCAACCCTTCTCAGCTTCCCGAATCGAAGCGCTTGACGATCTCTTGTGGCTCGATCGGCCGGCAGCAGGTTCCTGCTGGACCGGGACCGACAGTGCCAGAACCGATGGCGTCGCCGCTCACGATGTCGGCACTCGGCAAGCGCCACCCAGCCGTGGCATCAAATTGACCATGCAACGAGACGACCATCAGGCGATCGCGAGGCAAACATTTGCCCCCTTCGCTGCGTGGAGCGTACAGTACACGGCAATAGCGCAGGCGTGCCTCTGATGGTTTCGGCAAGCCAAGTTCGCTAGCCGTCGCCGCGCGCCAATGCTCGCCCACCCACAAGCTCAGCAAGGCCAGCAATCCCGGTTGAACGTGGCGCGGTCCGCCGCTGTCACAGGCCACTGCTGACCCGTCTGCGCGTGCGCCTTCCCCCGGTCAGACCCCCAAGAAAAATGCCCCAGATGGAAAGCCCGTCTGTACAACAAGAATAGGAACCCCATGCCCCGCGATACCAAGATCGTTGCCACCCTCGGTCCCGCGTCGTCGGACGCCGATGTCCTCGAACGCATGATCCGCGCCGGCCTCGATGTCGTGCGCCTCAACTTCTCCCATGGCAAGCCCCAGGATCACATCGCCCGCGCGCAGCTGGTGCGCGAGGCCGCCGCCCGTGTCGGACGCCCGGTCGGTATCCTCGCCGACCTGCAGGGCCCGAAGATCCGCGTCGGCAAGTTCGCCGACGGCAAGATCTGGCTGGACAAGGGCGCGCCCTTCATCCTCGACGCCAGATGCGAACTGGGCGATGCCGACCGCGCCGGCCTGGACTACAAGGATCTGACACGCGACGTGTCGTCAGGCAGCATCCTGCTGCTCGACGACGGTCGCATCGTGCTCGAGGTGCAGCGCGTGCTGGGCTCGGAAATCTTCACCATCGTTCGCCACGGTGGCGAACTGTCCGACAACAAGGGCATCAACCGCCAGGGAGGCGGGCTGTCCGCCGCTGCGCTGACCGCCAAGGACATGGACGACATTCGTACCGCGGCCAGTATCGCCGTTGATTTCCTTGCCATCTCGTTTCCCAAGAGCGCGGCCGACATGTACATGGCCAAGCAGTTGATGCATGCGGCAGGCGGACACGCGCTGACCATCGCCAAGATCGAACGTGTCGAAGCGGTCGCCGCTCTGGAAGAGATCATCAGTGCCTCGGACGGCATCATGGTTGCCCGCGGCGACCTCGCCGTCGAGGTTGGCGACGCTGCCGTACCGGCGCTGCAGAAGCGCATGATTCGCATGGCGCGCGAGAACAACAAGCTGGTGATTACCGCCACCCAGATGATGGAGTCGATGATCGTCTCTCCGGCACCGACCCGTGCCGAAGTTTCCGACGTCGCCAACGCGGTGCTTGACGGCACCGACGCGGTGATGCTGTCGGCCGAAACGGCCGCCGGACGCTATCCGGCCGAAACCATCGAAGCCATGGCGCGGATCTGCCTGGAAGCAGAGAAATCGGCCGAGGTCACGCTTGAGCGCGACTTCCTGAACCACGTATTCACGCGCATCGATCAGACGATTTCGCTGGCCGCGATCTGGGCGGCGCATCACCTGAAGGTGAAAGCAATCGCCGCGCTCACCGCCTCCGGTTCGACGGCCCTCTGGATGAGCCGTCTGAACTGCGGCGTCCCGGTCTACGCGCTGACCCCGCGCAGCGAGGCCCTGACCAAGATGAGTCTCTATCGTGCCGTCTCGCCGGTGCTGATGAGCGAGCAGCCGAGTAGTCGCGATGAGCTACTCTACGCGGCCGAGCAGCTGCTGATCAGCGAAGGCCTGGTTCAGAAAGGCGACTTCATCGTACTCACTGCCGGCGAACCGATGGGCAACAGCGGCGGCACCAATACGCTGAAAATCGTTCGCGTCGGTGATCAAAAACCGGCTGCGGGCTGACCCCCGTAGGCACCACCGCCCGCCGACCAGGAACCCTGAAGTGGCGCTGATCCAGCGGTCTCCAACGGCAGCCCGGCGCGCCAGCGGCGTGTCTGGCTGCGCTCTCAGGGTGCCGTCGTGAACGATCCGCACTCGCCGCTGCAACTGCCGGGCCTCCAACCGACGTCGCTGCGCGCCTCGCTCAATGCCGAGTTCCACGCACGCTCACCGCTACCGCTGAGCAGCCCGGCAAATGTGTCGCAGCTGGTGTTTGCGAACACCTCCCGCGACACCAGCGCGGAGCGTGCGCACCTCGCTCGACTCGAACGGATCATCGCCGGGAAACTGCTCGAGGGCTCGGACAGCCATCGGGTACTTGCTGCCGAAGGCATCATCTTGCGTTGGGAGCTGCACACCGAGTTTTCGAGCTATACCTTTTACCGTCAGTCGGCGACTGGGGATTCACAAGACCCTGGCGAAAGCGCGCTGGACGCGCTACCAAGCGACTGGCTCGCTGCAATCCCCGGCGAGTTGCTGGTCGCCACGCACGTCGATCTGCAGTCGAGCGCAAGCGTGTCGCCGGAATCGATGACCAGCGGGCTGTCACCAACCGGGCCGCCAGTGGTGGCCGCACGGGTCGCAGAAAATGCCGCATGGGTGTTCACCAACTTCCTCTTCGAGCAGGGTTTTTCGCGATTTCGGATTCTCGACGTCAAGCTGACGCAGCGCCAGGCCGGCAGGACGGTACAGCGACTCCTGGATATCGAGACCTATCGTCTGTTGTCGCTGCTCGCCCTGCCGATCGCCAAGGAGGTCGGCAACTGGCTGACGCCGGCGGAAAACAAGCTGGCCGAAATGGTCGACCAGATCGGCCTGGCCAATTCCCTGGCCGACGAGCGCCGCGTGCTGGCGCAATTGACCAGCCTGGCCACCGAGGTCGAGCACTCGATCGCGCGCACGGCTTTCCGCTTCGGCGCCGCGCGGGCTTACCACGACCTGGTCATGCAGCGCGTTGCTGAGCTACGCGAGCGGCGGGTCGCCGGCTGCCCGACCTTTGCTGAAATAATGCAACGACGGCTGGCGCCAGCCGTGCATACCTGCATCGCCATGGCCGACCGGCAAAACGAACTGTCCGACCGTCTGACCCGCAGCTGCGAGCTGCTGCGCACCCGTGTCGAGGTTGAACTCGAACGTCAGAACCAGGAGCAACTGCGGCAGATGAACCGCCGCGCCCGGCTTCAACTGCGCTTGCAGGAGACCGTCGAAGGACTATCGGTGGTCGCCATCACTTACTATGGATCACAATTGGTGCACTACCTCGCCAAGGGCGGCAAGGCCTTGCTGCCCACGCTGTCGCCAGAAATCGCCGCCGCGCTGTCGATCCCGCTGATCGCCGCCGCGTCGATGCTCGGTATCTGGCGAATGCGCAAGCGCCTGCGCCAGGAGGAAGAGCGGCAACACTGATCGCCGGGGCCGGTTGGCATTGCCCGGGCGCGGCAGGTCCGGCGCACGGCGCTGGGCAAGCGTCGCTACTGCCGGCAATGGCCAGGACGCACGCTCGGCGCCTGCGATGTGTCCTATAATCCCAACGCTCGACATTCGCCCCCGCGATCACACCCTTTCCCCTACCGGATCAGCCCCGTGACCGACGCCCTCTTTGAATCGACGATCAAGAGCCTGCCACTGCTAGGCCGCGGCAAGGTGCGCGACATCTATGCCGTTGGCACCGACAAGCTGCTGATCGTCACCAGCGACCGACTCTCGGCCTTTGACGTCATCCTGCCCGATCCGATTCCTGGCAAGGGTCAACTGCTCACCCAGCTGGCCTGCTTCTGGTTTGAAAAACTCGCCGCCATCGTCCCCAACCAGATGACGGGAATCGCTCCGGAAACGGTGGTCGCGGCCGAAGAGCGCGCCCAGGTGCGCGGCCGGGCACTGGTCGTCAAGCGTCTGCGACCGCTGCCGATCGAAGCGGTGGTGCGCGGCTATCTGATCGGTTCGGGGTGGAAGGACTACCAGGCCACCGGCTCCGTTTGCGGCATCCCGCTGGCGCCGGGACTGCGCCTGGCGAGCCGCTTGCCGGAACCGATCTTCACGCCGGCGACCAAAGCCGCCATCGGCGATCACGACGAGAATGTGTCTTTCGAACGTGCGCAAGCCGACTGTGCGAGCGCCTTGGCCGACCTCCTTGCCATCGCCGGCAAGAGCGGCGCCGAGATCGCCCGCCAGGCACGCGACGTGGCGATCGCCCTTTACTCGGCCGCCGCCGAGCATGCTGCCGCACGCGGCATCATCATCGCCGACACCAAGTTCGAATTCGGTCTCGATGCCGCCGGCACGCTGCACCTGATCGACGAAGTACTGACTCCGGACTCGTCGCGTTTCTGGCCGGCCGATGACTACCGCGAAGGCAGCAATCCGCCGTCCTACGACAAGCAATACATTCGCGACTATCTCGAAACGCTGCCCTGGGACAAACAGGCACCTGGCCCAAGCTTGCCGCTGGCAGTGATCGCCGGGACGCGTGCCAGGTACGCCGAGGCCCTGCAGCGCCTCACCGGAGAGAAGCCTGTCCAGTGACCGCCGCGCACGCGCGGCGCATGACAACCGGCCTACGCCCTTCAGCAAGGAGACCGCATGGGTCTAGAAGCCACGTCACCCGAGCGGCGCCGAGCGCCGTTGAACGTTCGCACCGTCGCCGTCTGCCAGCCCCTGGCATGGTTGGCGGAGGCCTGGCGCGACATGCGCGCCAATCCCATCGCCAGCCTCTCCTATGGCCTCCTGTTCGCCATCTTTGGCGACCTGATCACCATCTTTGCCTGGCGTCAGGGCCACCTCTTCATCGCCGCCACTTCCGGCTTCCTGCTGATTGCGCCGCTGCTCTGCGGCGGCTTGTACGAGATCAGCCGCCGCCGCCAGGCCGGTCAGTCTTCGACTTTTCTGGTATCGCTGGCGGGCGGTCGTCGCAACGCGCGCGAACTGATCAAGCTGGGGGTACTGCTGGCCGTCGTCGGCCTGTGCTGGGAACGCATCTCGACGCTGCTCTTCCTGCTCCTGGCACCCCATATCCCGCCTGATCTGCTGAGCTTGCTGGCCGAAATGCCCAAGCTGCCGGAAAATCGGGATCTGATGATCATCTGGCTGCTCAGCGGTGGCAGTCTGGCCTTGCTCGTCTTCGCCATTACCGTCGTCTCGGTGCCGCTGTTGCTCGACCGCCGGGTGGACTTCGTCGCCGCGATGCGCACCAGCCTGCGTGCCGTCGATGCCAACATCCGCTTGATGATCCTCTGGGCGGCGATGGTTGCGACACTGACCGTGCTTGGCATTGGCACCTTGTTTTTTGGCCTGATCGTTCTCATGCCCCTGATCGGGCACGCCTCCTGGCATGCCTATCGTGACCTTGTAGAATAACGCGATGCCAGCGACTGGCCGGACGACCAAACCGCTCGCCGGCCCAGACACACGCTCAGCGCTAGGCGAGCGCCCTCCTCAGCACCCACGGAACCCTTGATGACAGCTCCTTCCCCGTCCGACAATCCCCTCCTCGACTTCTCTGGCCTGCCACGCTTCGACACCATCGCGCCCAGCGACGTGCAGCCGGCGATCAGCCAGCTGCTCGACGACTGCCGCGCGCTGATCCTGCGGCTGACCGCGCCAGGCGCGACAACGACCTGGGATGGCTTCGCCGCGGCGCTGAGCGACGGCCTCGAACCGCTGTCACGCGCCTGGGGGATCGTCGGTCATCTGCACGCGGTCAATGACGTCCCCGAATGGCGCGAGGCGTATAACCGCATGCTGCCGGAAGTCTCGCGCTTCTACGCCGAGTTCGGCCAGAACCTCAAGCTCTTCGCCGGCTACCAGGCAATCGCCCGGAGCGATGAATACGCACGCCTTTCGCCGCCGCAGCAGCGCATCATCGACAACGAGATTCGTGATTTTCGCCTCGCCGGAGCGGCATTGCACGACGATCAAAAGCCGCGCTTCCAGGCGATTTCCGAGGAACTCTCGCAGCTCTCCGCCAAGTTCTCGGAAAACCTGCTCGACGCCACCAACGCCTTTGCCGAACGGGTAAGCGACGAAGCCGAACTCGCCGGCCTGCCCGACGACGCCCGCCAGGCGGCACGCGACGCCGCCGAGAAGGATGGCCAAAGCGGCTGGAAGTTCACCCTGCACATGCCCTCCTACCTGCCGGTGATGCAATACGCCGACAGTCGCCGCCTGCGGGCGCGGATGTACCGTGCCTACGCCACGCGCGCGGCTGAGTTCGGCGCGCCCGAACTCGACAACACGCCATTGATCTGCCAGATCCTCCGCCTGCGCCGCGAGGAAGCGCAACTGCTTGGCTACGCCAACTTCGCCGAGGTCTCGCTGGTGCCGAAAATGGCTGCGTCGGTACCAGAGGTGCTCCAATTCCTGCGCGACATGGCGCTCAAGGCCCGACCTTTTGCCGAACAGGATATCGCCGAGCTGCGCGCCTTCGCGCGTAGCGAGCTGCAACTCGAAGCCATGGAAGCCTGGGATGTCGGCTACGTTTCGGAAAAGCTCCTGCAGCAGCGCTACGCGTTCTCGGAGCAGGAAGTGAAGCAGTATTTCACCGAAGACAAGGTCCTCAGCGGCCTTTTCAAGGTCATTGAAAACCTGTTCGCTGTCTGCATCAAACCTGACAGCGCGCCCGTCTGGCACCCCGACGTCCGCTTCTTCCGCATCGAAACGCCGGCCGGCGAACTGCTTGGCCAGTTCTATCTCGACCTATACGCTCGCGAAACGAAGCGTGGCGGCGCCTGGATGGACGAAGCGATCACTCGCCGCCGACTGCCTCCGGGGTCAACGGCGAGCGGCGCTATCCAGAAGCCGGTAGCCTATCTCAACTGCAACTTCTCGCGGCCAGTCGGCAGCAAGGATGGCCAGGCACGGCCGGCAACCTTCAGCCATGACGACGTGATCACCCTCTTCCATGAGACCGGCCACGGCCTGCACCACCTGCTGACGCGCGTCGATGAGCTGGCGGTCGCCGGCATCCATGGCGTCGAGTGGGACGCTGTCGAACTGCCGTCGCAGTTCATGGAGAACTACTGCTGGGAGTGGCGCGTCGTGCAGGAAATGAGCAGCCATGTCGACAGCGGCCAGCCGCTGCCGCGCGCGCTGTTCGACAAGATGCGGGCCGCCAAGAACTTTCAGAGCGGCATGCAGACGCTGCGCCAGATCGAGTTTTCACTGTTCGACCTGCTCTTGCACAGCGACTTCGACCCGGATGGAGAGCGCGGCGTGCTCGACCTGCTCGGCGACGTGCGCCGCGAAGTCGCGGTGCTCGTGCCGCCGGACTGGCATCGCTTCCCGAACAGCTTCGCGCACATCTTCGCCGGGGGTTACGGCGCCGGCTACTACAGCTACAAGTGGGCCGAGGTCCTCTCGGCCGATTGCTACGGCGCCTTCGAAGAGGCCGGCGATCCCTTCGACCAGACCACCGGCCAACGCTTCCTGGACAGTATTCTCTCGGTCGGCGGCAGTCGTGCGGCGATCGAAAACTTCCGTGCCTTCCGCGGCCGCGAGCCGCAGGTCGACGCGCTGCTCAGGCACAGCGGCATGGTTACCGTGTAAAGGAAGCTCCACCATGCACACCACAAGCGCCCGGCGTTTGGCCTGCATCGCCACGGCATTGCTGGCCAGTACGCCCGCCAGCGCGCAAACCACCTATCACTGGGTGGACCCGAATAGTGGCGTCACCGTGATCTCTGACCTGCCGCCACCGCCTGGAACACGCGGAGTGACCGTCAATCAGGCGCCCAGCATCGCTGACGAGGAGCAGCGGCTGCCCTACGCGGTGCGCCAGGCAAGCGCCAAGTTCCCGGTCGTCCTGTATACCAGCGCCAACTGTGGCGCCTGCCAGCAGGCGCGCGCACTGCTCAACGGCCGTGGCGTTCCCTTCTCGGAAAAGCGGCTCACCAGCCAGGAAGAGCTGACGGCGCTGGGCCGGCAACTGGGTGGCGACGCCATACTGCCAAGCATCAGCGTCGGCCGGCAGAATGCCACCGGCTTTGCAGCCCCGACCTGGAACGAGCTGCTCGACTTCGCGGGCTACCCGGCCACCGCCCCTTATGGCTTCAAGCCCGCTGCCCCGCCCGACCAATGAAGATCGCCAGCTGGAACGTCAACTCACTCAAGGTCCGCCTGCCGCAGTTGCTCGACTGGCTCCCGGCGCAGGGACCCCATGTCGTCTGCCTGCCGGAAAGC
>LBIU01000338.1 GCA_000987445.1 Candidatus Accumulibacter adiacens
TAACCGCCCCCTGGTTGTAGTTACATAATAGGCAAACCGGCCAATTCCGGCTTCCGGAAATACCCGCGCAGCGAGACATGCGTTTCAGGCGGCCGGCGCCACTGCGCGGGTGGTCGCACTGGCCTTGACCACCAGCACCTCTTCCATCACCAGATATTCGAGATCCGAGCCGAAGAACATATTCAAGGCGTCGGTCGGCGAACAGATCATGGCCTCGCCGCGGCGATTAAGCGAGGTGTTGAGCACGACGCCGTTGCCGGTCAGTTTCTCCAGCTCAAGCATCAGGTCGTAATAGCGCGGGTTGTATTCGCGTTGCAGCACCTGCGCCCGCGAAGTGCCGTCTTCGTGCACCACTTCCGGGACGCGTTCCTGCCAGCCATCCGCGACCTTGAAGGTGAAGGTCATGAACGGCGCCGGGTGATCGCTGCCGAGCATCTGCGGGCCGACGCTGTCGAGCATGCTCGGGCAGAACGGCCGCCAGCGCTCGCGGAATTTGATCTGCGCGTTGATCCGCTCGGCCACACCGGCAACGCTAGGACAGCCAAGGATCGAGCGACCGCCAAGCGCGCGCGGACCAAACTCCATACGCCCCTGGAACCAGGCCACCGGATTGCCGGCCACCAGCAGCGCGGCGACTTCCTGCGCCACGTCGTGCAGGCCTTGCCATTGCGGCTTCGCCGGATGGCGGGCACAGGCGGCGACGACGTCTTCGTTGCTGTATGCCGGGCCGAGAAAGACGTGCGCCATCTTCTCCACCGGCACCCCGCGCTGCACCGAGACGTAGCCCGCAGCGCCGACCGCCGTACCGGCGTCGCCCGAGGCTGGCTGCACGAACAGCTCCTTGACCTCCGGGCGGGCAATGATCTTCTGGTTGAGCTTGACGTTCAATGCGCCGCCACCGGAAAACGCGAGGCGACCGCTTTCCCGCAGAATGTCGCCCAGGTAGTGCTCGATCATCTGCAGCGACAGATCCTCGAACAGCTTCTGCATGCTCGCGGCGTAATGGATGTAGGGATCGTCGGCGCTGTCTCCGGCCCGCTTCGGCCCCAGCCACTCGATCAGTTTCGGCGAAAAGTAGTAGCCCTTGCCCTGTTCCTTGTAGCGGCGAAAACCAATCACGTTGGCGTAGTCGGTGTTCACCGTCAGCTCGCCATTTTCGAACTTCGCCAGGCGCGAGAAATCGTAGCGGTCGGGGTCGCCATACGGCGCCATGCCCATCACCTTGTACTCGCCGTCGAGCATCTCGAAGCCGAGATACTCGGTCAAGGCGCCGTAAAGCCCACCGAGCGAATCGGGATCGTAGAACTCCTTGATCTTGTGAATGCGGCCGTTCTCGCCGTAGCCGAAGAAGGTCGTCGCGTACTCGCCCTTGCCGTCGATGCCGAGGATCGCGGTCTTCTGCGTAAAACCCGAGCAATGGTAGGCGCTGGAGGCATGCGCCAGGTGGTGCTCGACAGGCACGATTTCGGTCGTCTTGAGGTCGAAACCGAGCTGCAGCAGGCACCATTCGATGCGCTTGCGGTAGCGAAAGAAGCGCCGGTTGCCGGTCAGGATGGCGTCCAGGGCCCGCTCCGGCGCGTACCAATAGCGTTTGGCATAGTGCCAGCGGGCGCCCTCGGCGAGGCTGATCGGCGCAAAGGGAATGGCCACCGCGTCGACGTCGGCGGGCTTGATGCCGGCGAAGTCCAGGCAGAACTTCGCCGCCTCGTAGGGCATGCGGTTCTTGGCGTGCTTGTCGCGAACGAAGCGCTCCTCTTCCGCTGCGGCAACGAGTTTGCCGTCGATGTACAACGCCGCCGAAGGATCGTGGGTCAGCGCGCCGGAAAGTCCGAGTAGGATCAGTGCCAAGGTGGAGGTCTCACAGAGTCACTCGTCGGCCCCACCAACCA
>LBIU01000339.1 GCA_000987445.1 Candidatus Accumulibacter adiacens
AGCTGGCGCATCGCGGCATCGACCAGCGGATAGCCGGTACGACCGTCGCACCAGGCGGCAAAGGCCTGCTCCGCCTGCGGCCCCTGCTCCCAGGCGATGGCGTCGTAAGCGGGCTTGAAAGCGCGCTCGGCAACCTCTGGGAAGCGATCGAGAATCATGAAGTAGAAGTCGCGCCAGACAAGCTCGGAAAGCCAGGTCGCAGGACCCTCATTGCCGGGGCGCAGAGCCCCCGCGGCGATCGCCGCGGCGACCAGCTCGCGAATCGAGATGGTTCCGAAACGCAGGTGGACCGAGAGGTAGGAGACGCCTTTCAGCGCCGGGAAATCGCGCTGCTGCTGATAGCGGGAAATTCGCCCGCGAAAATCGGCCAGCAACTGCCGTGCGCCCGACATCCCCGGGACGAAGCCCAGTGCGCGCAGGTCGGTGGCCGCAAAACCGAGCGCGGCCAGCGCCGGCGGGTGTTGCGCACCTGGCGGCGCGGCCAAGGTCCCGGGACCGCCTTCGCTGGACTGCAAATCGTCCTCGCTCAGGCGCTTCAACCAGGCCTTCTTGTAGGGGGTAAACACCGTGAATGGTCGCCCAGCCTGGGTCAGCACTTCGTCGCCGTCAAGCAGCGCCTGATCCTTGAAGGACTCGAAGGCCATACCGCCGGCGTTCAAGGCAGCACTGACCGCGGCATCGCGGCGCTTGGCTTGCGGCTCGTAATCGCGATTGGCAAACACCGCCGCCACGCCCAGCTCGCTGGCCAGTCGCGGGATTTCCTCGGCGGCCCGGCCGTGGCGCAGCAGCAGGCCACCGCCACGCCCGCGCAGGGCGGCGTCCAGCTCGAGCAGCGATTCACGAATGAAGTCGACGCGCCGGTCGGCCCGCTCGACCAGCGGATCGAGAATGTCGCGGTCGAAGAGAAACGCGCAATAGACGCGCCTTCCTCGGCGCAGCGCTTCGCCAAGCGCTACGTGATCGATGTCACGCAGATCGCGCCTGAACCAGACCAGAATTGAGTCGAGCATGGATTACCTTTGTGTCCGCCGCCGGCGCCGATTAGAATGAGACCATGAAAAGCATCAACCTGACCGATCATTTTCTCATTGCCATGCCGGCCATGGCAGATCCGTATTTTGCCAGGACATTGGTCTATGTTGCCGAACACAACGCGCGTGGCGCTCTGGGAATTATCGTCAATCGACCGATCGACATGAGTCTGGGAACTCTGCTCGGCAAGATCGACGTACCGCTCGAGGCGGAAGGCTTCGCCAGTCTGCCGGTCCTTTTCGGCGGCCCGGTGCAGACCGACCGCGGCTTCGTCCTGCACCGACCGATCGGGCAATGGCAATCGACGCTGGCGATCAACGAGGAGGTCGGCCTCACCAGTTCGCGCGACATCCTGCAATCGGTGGCCGAGAAAGGCCAGCCACAGGACTTGATGGTCACCCTCGGCTACTCGGGCTGGTCGGCCGGCCAACTCGAACACGAACTTGCCCAGAATGCCTGGTTGACGGTCGCTGCCCAGCAACCGATTCTCTTCGAGTTGCCCTACGAGGAACGCCTGGCCTCGGCACTCGATCTGTTGGGGGTCAGCCTTACCAACCTTGCCGACCAAGTCGGTCATGCCTGAGGAACACCGCCAGGCAACCGGCGCCGTGCTCGCTTTCGACTTTGGTGAAAAACGGATCGGCGTCGCGACTGGTGAGTGGCAAGTGCGGCAAGCACATCCACTGACCGTCATTCACGGCGAGGCCAATGCCGCGCGCTTTGCCGCCATCGCCGCACTGATCGACGAATGGCAGCCGCGCACACTGGTCGTCGGACGTCCCTTGTCGCTCGACGGCAACGCACACGCCATGACCGCTCGCTGCGAGCGTTTCGCCAATCAGCTACGCGGCCGCTTCGGACTGAGCGTCGCCTATGCGGACGAACGGCTGTCGTCGGTCGCCGCTCAGGAGCGCCTACGGGCGGCCGGTCACAACTCCCGCAAGGCCGGCAAGCATCTCGATGCCGTCGCCGCCCAGCTGATCTTGCAGGACTATTTTGACCGCCCCAGCGACGGCAGGGACAGCGGCGCGAGCCCCTGACCCCGCTCTCCATCGACGCCACAAGCCCCGCTCTCCGATACTCCGACGCTTTCCCGCCCCTGACGAGCAAACAGATGCCAGCCATTGAACTCCCTGACGCAGACGCACAATGCCGAGAACTCGCTGAACTGATCCGCCCCCGGCTGCGACCGGACACGGTCCTGGTCGGCATTCACAGCGGTGGCGTCTGGGTCGCCCGACGACTGCGCGACCTGCTTGAACTGGACAATGAAATCGGCCTGATCGATGTTTCCTTTTACCGCGACGATTACGGCGAGAAAGGGCTGCATCCACGCGTCCGGCCGACGTCGATTCCCTTTGATGTCGAAGGCCGGCCGCTGATCCTGGTCGACGACGTGCTGTACACCGGGCGCACGACACGCGCGGCGATCAACGAATTGTTCGACTATGGCCGACCGGCGAGCATACAGCTCGCCGTTCTCGCTGACCGCGGCCAGCGCCAGTTGCCGATCTGCGCCGACTTCTGTACCTGGCAGGTCGATCTCGACCCGACGCAGGAACTGGTGCTCTCCGCGGATGCCGATGCTCACCTGCAGTGGAGTCTCGCCGGCCATGCATAATCCACAACTCAACGCCCATGGCGAACTGACCCACCTGCTGTCGATCGAGGGCCTGCCGCGCGAACTGATTCACCAGATCCTCGATACCGCGTCGAGCTTCCTCGAAGTCTCCGACCGCGACGTCAAGAAAGTCCCCTTGCTGCGTGGAAAGAGCGTGTTCAACGTCTTTTTCGAGAATTCCACGCGCACGCGGACCACTTTCGAAATCGCTGCCAAGCGCCTCTCCGCCGACGTCATCAACCTCGACGTGACCCGCTCATCGACCGCCAAGGGCGAAACCCTGCTCGACACCGTCGATAACCTGATCGCCATGCACGCCGACATGTTCGTCGTCCGGCACGCAGCCAGCGGTGCGCCGCACCTGATCACCGAGCATCTGCGCCGCCTCGGACGAAGCGACGTGCACGTGGTCAATGCGGGCGACGGACGGCACGCGCACCCGACGCAGGGCCTGCTCGACATGTACACCATCCGCCACTACAAGCAGGAATTCAGCAATCTCGTGGTCGCGGTCGTCGGCGATATCCTGCACTCGCGCGTGGCGCGCTCGGACATCAACGCGCTGACCACCCTGGGCGCCGCCGAAGTGCGCGCCGTCGGCCCGCAGACACTGCTGCCGACGGCCATCGAAAGAATGGGCGTGCGCGTCTGCCATGACCTGCGCGAAGGGGTCCGCGATTGCGACGTGGTGATCATGCTGCGTCTGCAGAACGAACGCATGAACGGCGCCCTGCTGCCTTCCGCCCGCGAGTACTTCAGCTGTTACGGACTGACCCCAGCGATGCTCGCCCTGGCCAAACCAGACGCCATCGTGATGCATCCGGGGCCGATGAATCGTGGCGTGGAAATCGATTCCGACGTCGCCGACGGACCGCAGGCGGTGATCCTGCCGCAGGTGACCTTCGGGATCGCCGTACGCATGGCGGTAATGGGCATTCTGGCAGGGAACTAAACGATGAACAGGCAAAACCTCCACATTCTGAATGCGCGGCTGATCGATCCTCGGAACGGCGTCGATGAGCGCCTTGACCTGTTCGTCGCCGATGGCCGAATTGCCGCTATCGGCGAGCCGCCGGCCGGCTTCTCGGCCGACCGCAGCATTGATGCCAGCGGACTGGTCGCCTGCCCGGGCCTGGTCGATCTGTCGACCCGCCTGGGCGCCATCGAACCCGAACTCGCGGCCGCCGTCGCTGGCGGCGTCACCTCGCTGGCCTGCCCGCCGGACACCAAACCACCGCTCGACGAGCCGGGGCTCGTCGAACGCCTGGTGCGGCGCAGCGAAACCCTCGGTCTGGCGCGCGTCTATCCGATCGGCGCGCTGACCCAGGCCCTGGCAGGCCAGCGGCTGGCAGAAATGAACGGCCTCGCGCGGGCCGGCTGCATTGGCTTCTCGCAGGCCAACCAGCCGATCGACACGCAGCAGCTGCTGCGTGCCATGCAGTACGCGGCGACTTTTTCGTACGCGCTGCGCCTGCGGCCGCAAGACCAGTTCCTTGCCCGCGACGGGGTCGCCCACGATGGCGAAGTCGCCTCACGGCTGGGGCTGACCGGGGTACCGGTGTCGGCGGAAACGGTGGCCATCGCCACCGCCCTGCAACTGGCTTCCGAAACGGGCGTCCGCCTGCACCTTTCGCGACTGTCCTCGGCGGCCGGGGTGGCGCTGGTGCGCGCCGCGAAACAGGCGCGGATGCCGGTCAGCTGCGACGTCTCCATCCACCACCTGCACCTGTCGGAAATGGACATCGGCTATTTCGACAGCAACGCGCGCTTCGACCCGCCGCTGCGTGCGCAGAGCGATCGCGACGCGCTTCGTGCGGCCGCTCGCGAGGGCATCGCGGCCATCTGTTCGGACCACACCCCGGTCGATGCAGATGGCAAGCAACTGCCGTTCGCCGAGGCGGTGCCCGGGGCCATCGGCCTGGAGCTCCTGCTGCCGCTGACCCTGCTATGGGCGCAACAGGTGCAACTTCCCTTGGCTGACGCACTGGCCCGCATCACCTGCGATGCGGCTGAAATCCTCGGCATCGATGCCGGCTCGCTGAGCATCGGCAGTCGTGCCGACCTCTGCGTCTTCGACCCTGACGAGTCCTGGCGGCTGACCGCCGAGGCCCTGCTTAGCCAGGGCAAGAACACCCCTTTTCTGGGTTACGAAATGAGCGGCAGGGTGCGCATGACGCTGGTCGGCGGACGCATCGTTTACGAGGCTTGAGCGCCGCTCACTGTCCGAGAAGACGACGCAAGGCGTCTGCCGAGACGCCGCGCAGCGTCAAGACCTTGCGCCGGGACCTGTGGCCACTCTTCAGCTCGACCAAGGACCTGGCCAAGCCCAGCCGCTGCGCGAAGAAATCGACCAGCGCAGCATTTGCGCGACCGTCGATCGCTGGCGCAGCCAGGCGAACTTTCAGCGCGTCACCGTGCACGCCGACGATTTCGCTGCGCTTTGCTGCCGGCTGGACATGGATGCTCAGGATGAGCGCAGCACCGCTTTCGCGCAGCCAATCGGCCACCGTCAGAGGAACATCAGCACCAGCTGCGCCAGGACGATGGCCACCAATGGCGACAGGTCGATGGCGCCGATGCGGGGAACGACACGCTGGATGGGACCGAGAAAAGGCCGGGTCAGCTGCCCGACAGGCTGACTCAGAGGCGAGTATGGGCTGACCCACGACAACACGGCCTGTATCACCAGGGCGCCAATCAGCAGGTAGATACTCATGCGCAGGGTCGCCAGCACACCCTGCCAGAGCAGCACGAGCAACAGGTCCAGCGGCGACCATGCTTCGCTACTGCCCTGCAGTGAAACCACGGCGGCGGTGAAAATGACCTGCAGAAAATAGGCCGGCAGCAGGCTCGCCAGGTCGAGCCCCCACAGGCCGGGCAGGGCTTTGCGCAGCGGCTTGACCAGCCAGTTGGTCAGGTCGACCGCGAAAGTGCCCACCTGATTGTTGAACGACACCCGGAAAGCCTGCATGTAGAAGCGCAGCAACAACGCAAAGCTGAGCAGCCCGGTGACCACCTGCAAGAGAAACAAACCCGCCTGCGCCGCCATCAACTATCCTTTCCGAGCAACTCGCCCAATTCACGACTGCGGGCGTTGGCCGCCTGCACGCCAGCGATGAAGCCTTCCCTGACGCCGCGCTCTTCCATCATTCGCAGGGCTGCTTCCGTGGTTCCTCCTTTCGAAGTGACCCGCTCACGCAGCACGGCAGCTGCTTCGTCTGATTGTACCGCCAGCTTGGCCGCACCGAGGACCGTTTCGATGGCCAGTTGGCGCGCCTGGATTGGCGTCAGACCAAGCTCGGTCGCCGCCTGCTGCAAGGTCTCGATGAACAGGAAGACGTACGCCGGGCCGCTGCCGGAGACCGCGGTAACGGCGTCCATACGCGCCTCGTCGGCCACCCACAGCGTACTGCCGACGGCCTGCAGGATGCGCTCGGCTCCCAGCCGCTCGGCCATCGATACCGCCGGCAGAGCGCACAGACCGGTGATGCCGGCGCCGATCAGCGCCGGCGTATTGGGCATTGCGCGCACGATCTTGCTGTAGCCGCCCAGCCAGCGGGCGATGTCTTCCAGGCGCAGGCCGGCAGCAATGCTGATCACCAGTTGCTGCTTGAGGCGCTTGGGAAGCGACGCACAGGCATCGTGCATCTGCTGCGGCTTAACCGACAGCAGCAGCGCATCGCAGTCGAGGGCGGCGACGGTCGGCGCCTCGTAACAACGGATACCGTACATCAGGCGCAGCTTGGCGCGTCCCTGCGCACCGACTTCGATCACGGCGATATCGGCGGCCGAAAATCCAGTTATGATCAGGCCGCCAATCAGGGCGTTAGCCATGTTGCCGCCGCCCAGGAAAGTTATTCTCATGCTTTGTGTCTCTCACCAAAAATCGCGGTGCCCACGCGCACCAGGGTCGCCCCCTCGGCTATCGCCGCTTCAAGATCGTGCGACATGCCCATCGAAAGGGTATCCAGCGCCAGCCCGCCGGCTTGCAGTTGTTCGGACAACTGGCGCAGCAGGCGGAACGGGCGCCGTTGTTCGAGAAAACCGTCGCGGCGCGCGGGGACGGTCATCAGGCCACGCAAGCGCAAGTTCGGCAGCCGCGCAACGGCCTGCGCCAGCGCCAAGCTCGCGGCAGGCGAAACGCCACTCTTGCTGGCCTCGCCGCTGACGTTCACCTGCACACAGACCGACAGCGGCGGCAGTGACGCAGGCCTTTGTTCGGAAAGACGTTCGGCGATGCGCAGGCGGTCGACAGAATGCACCCAGTTGAAATTCTCGGCAAGCAAACGGGTCTTGTTGCTCTGCACGCGACCGATGAAATGCCAGTCCAGACCCAAGGCGCCTAGCTCCGCTGCCTTGTCGAGGCCCTCCTGGACGAAGCTCTCGCCGAAAGCCGTCTGGCCGGCGAGCGCCGCCTCGCGAACACAGGCGGCAGGCCATGTCTTGCTGACCGCCACCAGGCGAACATCACCGGGGTCACGTCCGTACTGCCGCGCCGCACTGGCGATTCGCGCGAGAACGGCTTGCAGCTTGGCGGAGAGTAAGGTCATAATCAGGCGCTACGCAGGTTGCCCCGAGTATAGCACCGCGCCCTGCCCACCGCCCGAGGACCGAACCGGATGGACATCACCGAACTACTGGCCTTCAGCGTCAAGAACAAGGCTTCCGACCTCCACCTGTCATCGGGCCTGCCGCCAATGATCCGGGTCAACGGCGATGTGCGGCGCATCAACCTGCCGGCGATGGAACATAAGGACGTGCACGCCAGGGTGTACGACATCATGAGCGACGGCCAGCGCAAACAGTACGAAGACACGCTGGAGTGCGACTTTTCCTTCGAAATTCCCAATCTGGCGCGTTTTCGAGTCAACGCCTTCGTTCAGAATCGTGGCGCCAGCGCCGTCTTCCGGACCATTCCCTCGAAAGTGCTGACCCTTGAAGAACTCAACTGTCCAAAGATATTCCAAAGCATTGCCGAGTTTCCGCGCGGCATCGTGCTGGTCACCGGCCCCACCGGCTCGGGGAAATCGACGACCCTGGCGGCCATGGTCAATCACGTCAATGAGAACAGCTACGGTCACATCCTGACCGTCGAAGATCCGATCGAGTTCGTTCACCAGTCGAAGAAGTGTCTGATCAACCAGCGCGAAGTGGGGCCGCATACGCTGTCATTTCAGAATGCGCTGCGCTCGGCGCTCCGCGAGGACCCGGACGTCATCCTGGTTGGCGAAATGCGCGATCTGGAAACCATCCGTCTGGCACTCTCCGGCGCCGAAACCGGACACCTGGTATTCGCCACCCTGCACACCTCCAGCGCGGCCAAGACCATCGACCGGATCGTCGACGTCTTCCCGGCAGCCGAGAAGGAGATGGTGCGCTCGATGCTTTCCGAATCGCTACGCGCGGTGATCTCGCAAACCCTGCTGAAGAGCAAGGATGGCCAGGGACGGGTCGCCGCGCACGAGATCATGCTTGGCACGCCGGCCATTCGCAATCTGATTCGCGAAAACAAGGTCGCCCAGATGTACTCCGCGCTGCAAACCGGCCAACAACATGGCATGCAGACCCTTGACCAGAACCTGGTCGAGCTCGTTCGGCGCAATATCGTGTCGGCAGCGGAAGCCAAGAGCAAGGCCGCGAACAAGGACACCTTCGCCAACGTCTAGGCCCGCTTCGCGAGCAGGAGAAAAAGCATGGAGCACGATCAAGCGCTGAAGTTCATGCACGAACTGTTGCGGCTGATGACGCAGAAGAACGGTTCCGACCTGTTCATCACCGCCCATTTCCCGCCGGCCATCAAGATTGACGGCAAGGTCATGCCGGTATCCAACCAGCCGCTGCTGCCGCAGCACTCTGCCGAGCTTGCACGCTCGATCATGAACGACCGTCAGGCGACCGAGTTCGAAGAAAAGAAGGAATGCAA
>LBIU01000340.1 GCA_000987445.1 Candidatus Accumulibacter adiacens
AGCTGTTCATCAAGCGTCCAGGCCTTGTTCGGGTCCTCGGCGACGGCAGCCAGCTGCTGCTTCTGCTCGCCAACCCAGGCCGCGTATTTTTCTTCGGACACGACCTCGACAACCACGGGCATGAAACCGTGGTCCTTGCCGCAAAGCTCGGAACACTGGCCGCGATAGGTGCCTTCCTTCTCGGCCCGGAACCAGGTGTCGCGCAGGAAGCCCGGCACGGCGTCGGTCTTGACGGCGAAGGCCGGTACCGACCAGTTGTGGATCACGTCGTTAGCCGTCGTGAGAATGCGTACTTTCTTGCCGACCGGCACCACCAGCGGGCGATCGACTTCCAGCAGGTAGTGCTCGCCCTTGGGCGCCTTGTTCTCGATCTGGTCGCGCGGCGTCGACAGCACACTCATGTACTTGACGCCGGCCGCGTCGCCAGTGAGATATTCGTAGCCCCATTTCCACTGATAGCCAGTAACCTTGACGGTCAGATCGGGCTCCGAGGTATCGCGCATGTCAACCAGGGCCGAGGTCGCCGGGAAGGCGATCGCCACCAGGATCAGCGCCGGCACGATGGTCCACGCCAACTCGACGGTCGTGTTGTCGTGAAAAGTGGCCGCCTTGTGACCCTTGGACTTGCGGTGATGAACGAGCGAATAAGCGACGACCGCGAAAACGCCGACAAAGATGACCACGATCACCCACAACAGGAGCGTGTGCAGATCGTAGACGCGGCGAGCAACAGCGGTGGCCGGCTCCTGCAGATTGAGTTCCCAGGCGGCGTTCGCAGCGCTGCTGAACAAGCCGAGCAATCCCGCAATGAACCGCCCGGTGGATCCACGTCGCAGACGACTGCTGTCGCGATTGCTGTTTGAGTTTCGTGCCATCTTCTCCCTTTCCCCGCCAGCTTCCTCGCCCGCCCTGTGGCAGAACATCGGCGCCAGCCCCTGACGTTCTCGAAAACCTACCAAAAAGAACCCGAGCGGGCTCCGTTCCAGTTTTTCACCAACCGCGGAGGTTAACATACTCCACTTGATATGAATCAATATTCACCCGAAAAAAATGGCGGCACCGCGCACGACACCCGCCTCACTGCGGGACATGACGGAGCCCAGGACGAAGCCGTGGCTCGAAAGCCTGCGCCTGGCGGAGCGCGCCGGCAAACTCACGGCAAGGCCGCGCAATGCCACATGAAGACGCCTATAATCATCAAGTTGGGCGTTCACCTTGCCAAGCACACCGGGCCCCGTGGTAGAATTTCGCGCTTGATACCTTGACCTGCGTCAAGACCCGCCAGGGTGCTCCTGGGCCCTGAGCATTCGGGAGGGATCGATGAGCGTGGTTGCGGCACGGACAGCGACAACGCAAACTTGGGAGGCGCGCCGCGACTGCTCGCTGTCGGTTGGTGAACGCAAGTGGGTATTTCTGGCCACTGCTGCCTGGTCGGGTGCCATCGCCATCACGTTCTCGTGCTTCGGCGCCTGGCCGGTCCTTCCTTTTACCGGACTTGAGCTGGCTCTGCTGTGGTGGGCCCTGCGACAGATCGACGCGACCGCCGAGGATTTCGAGAAGATCACCCTCGAGGCCGAATGCCTGACGATAGAGACCCGCCGCGGCACGCTGCTGCAGCGCCACACCTTCCATCCGTACTGGGCGCAGTTGCAGTTCGATCGGCCTCCGGGACAGCATCATCCCCGCCTGCTGATCCGCTCGCATGGCCAGGAAGTCGAAGTCGGCCGCTGGCTGTCGGAAGAACAAAAGAGGGCGCTCGGCAACGAGCTGAAGAAGAACCTCGGCGCGCTGCGGCCCGAGAGAACTCTCTGAGGAGAGCGTTTTTTGAAGATGCTGCACCGTTTCTGCCTGCGGGCAAGAGTTTTCTGGTCGGGCCTGCTCACGGCAGCCGCTCCGGCGCTGGCATTCGCCGATTCCGCTGCCAGCACTGCGTTCGCCACCACGGCTGGCCGTGAGCCGCTGGCGATTCACGGCTACTTCATGGTCTTTATTACCGTGCTCTTCATGGTGATCTTTGCGATCACCATCTACTCGATGGCCAAGCACCGCAACAGCAGTGGCGATCAAGCGAGCAGGTTTTCGGGGCCAACCGGGACGGTGCAGTGGCTGTGGGCGATGGTCCCCTTCGCCATTCTGCTGTTCGTCGACTACGTCCTGATCAGTCTCCACTTTGCGGGCTGAACGGGCGGGCCACCGCGCAAGGTCCTGGTGGTCGATGAAAGACCATCACCGCCAGGCAGGTGACTGATTTCCTCGGTGATGGCATGATTCGCCAGCAGCGGGGCTCGCGCATGCTCGCAAGCGACGAGCGCACGCGCGACCATTGGTGGGGACGATGAGACAGGAAAGCGACAGGAAAGCGATATGGCAGTGATCAGCACCAGTTCCCGGCGCCCGCCCGGGCAACGCCTGGCGGCTTTCTTCGAGCTCTGTAAGCCGCGCGTCAACAGCCTGATCGTGTTTACCGCGATGATTGGCATGTTTCTCGCCGCTCCCTCGTTCCCGCCGTTCGGGTTGTTTGTCGCCGCCTCGGTCGGCATCGCCCTGGTCGCCGGCGCGGCCGCCGCAATCAACTGCCTGATCGAGCAGGAAATCGATGCCCGCATGGCGCGAACGCGTGCCCGTCCGACAGCACGTGGTGAGGTATCGGCGAGAGAGACGCTGACCCTGGCCACCCTGGTCGGCGGCCTGGGTTTGTGGATCCTGCACGCCTTCGTAAATCCGCTCACCATGTGGCTGACATTGGCCACCTTTTTCGGCTATGCGGTGATCTACACGGTGGTGCTGAAACCCGCGACACCGATGAACATCGTCATCGGCGGAGCCTCCGGCGCCATGCCGCCGCTGCTCGGCTGGGCGGCGATCACCGGCCAGGTCGGCGCCGAAGCGCTGGTGCTGTTTCTGATCATCTTTATCTGGACGCCGCCGCATTTCTGGGCGCTGGCCTGTTACCGTTGCGCCGACTACGCCAAGTCCGGCCTGCCGATGCTGCCGGTCACCCACGGCATCCGCCTGACCTGTCTGCACAGCCTGCTGTACGTCGTGATGCTCACCGGGGCAACCATCCTGCCCTATACGCTCGGCATGAGCGGCCCCTGGTATCTGGCGGCGGCACTGATTCTCGACGGCATTTTCGTCGTCTACAGCGTCACCCTCTGGCGAGACTACAGCGACAAGCTGGCAAGACTGACCTTTCGCTATTCGATCATTTATCTGACCTTGCTGTTCGCCGCGCTGCTTGCCGATCACTTCCTGCGCTGAGCGGTCAGGCCGCGATGGCGGCCAGCAGCTTCTCGTGAATGCCGCCAAAGCCGCCGTTGCTCATCACCAGCACCTGGTCTCCAGCGCGTGCGGCGCCAGCAATCTGCGCCACCAGCTGCTCCAGATCATCTTCGACGATGGCTTTCTCGCCTAGCGGGGCGAGCACTTCGGCGGCATCCCAACCGAGATGGGCCGCGTAACAGAAAACTCGGTCGGCGTCGGCCAGGCTGGCGGGCAGCAAGGCCTTCATGACGCCCAGCTTCATGGTGTTCGAGCGCGGTTCGAGAACGGCCAGAATGCGCGCCGCACCCACCCTGCGCCGCAAACCGGTGAGCGTTGTCGCGATCGCCGTCGGATGGTGCGCAAAATCGTCGTAGACCTCGACGCCGCGAACCGCACCGCGCAGCTCCATACGCCGCTTGACGTTCTCGAACGCCGCCAGCGCGGCCAGGCCCTGCGCAAACGGCACGCCAACGTGCCTGGCTGCCAGCAGGGCGGCGAGCGCGTTGAGCCGATTGTGCGCACCGCTCAACGCCCATTGCGTGCCGCCGAGCGCCTGCTCGCCCTTCCACAGCTGTAGCGAGCCATCGGCGTCATCGCCAGCGACGTGCCAGCCTTGCGGGTCGTTGAAGCGTTCGACCGGCGTCCAGCAGCCGCGCGCCAGGACACGCTCCAGACTGGCCTCGGCGGCATTCGACAGGAGCAGGCCAGCACCCGGCAAGGTGCGCACCAAATGGTGGAACTGCGTCTCGATCGCCGCCAGATCGGCGAAGATGTCGGCATGATCAAACTCGAGGTTGTTCAGAATCGCCGTTCGCGGGGCGTAGTGAATGAACTTCGATCGCTTGTCGCAAAAGGCGCTATCGTATTCGTCGGCTTCGATCACGAAGAATGGCGAGTGGCTGTCATCGCCGGACAGGCGCGCCGAAACGCCGAAGTTCCTCGGCACGCCACCAATCAGGAAGCCGGGATCCAGGCCGGCATGCTCGAGAATCCACGCCAGCATGGCGGCCGTGGTGGTCTTGCCGTGCGTCCCGGCAACGGCCAGCACCCAGCGGCCCTTCAGGACATGCTCGGCGAGCCATTGTGGTCCCGAGACGTAGGGCAGGCCCCGGTCGAGAATCTCCTCGAGCAGCGGGTTGCCGCGGGAAATGGCGTTGCCGACCACATAGCAGTCGGGCTCGAAGGCGATTTGTGCCGCATCATAGCCTTCGACGAGTTCAATCTGCGCCGCTTCGAGCTGTGTGCTCATCGGCGGGTACACGCTGGCGTCGCAACCGGTGACGCGGTGGCCGGCAGCGCGCGCCAGCTGGGCAAGACCGCCCATGAAGGTGCCGCAGAT
>LBIU01000034.1 GCA_000987445.1 Candidatus Accumulibacter adiacens
GACACCGCCGGCCCCCCCCCCCCGCCCCGCCAGCGGGGTCATCAAGGAGCAAGGCCGGCGGGTCGGCCAGCGTCCGCCGCCGCCAGAAGACCAGCAGCAGCGCCAAGGCCGCCAGCCCAGCGGCGGCCAGCGCAGCGACCCGCCAACCAGCCATCGCGGCGATCCCGGTCATGAACACCGGCGCCAGCGCCCAGCCCAGATTGCCCGACAGGCCATGAATCGAGAAAGCGTGCGCGAGGCGGTGCTGGGAAACATGGCGATTGAGCACCGTGAAGTCGGCCGGGTGGAAAACACTATTGCCCAGTCCGGCCAGCGCGGCAACCAGCGTCAGCCCGAGGAAACCGTCCACCACCGATAGCAGCAGCGCTGCGAACAGAAAACACGAGATGCCGCCAGCAAGTACCTTGGCCGCGCCAAACCGATCGACCAGAAAACCGGCCAGGGCCTGGCCGATCGCCGACACCACGAAGAAGATGGTCATCGTCGCGCCAATGCCGGTGAAGCTCAGCCCGAAATCGTGCATCAACCACGGAAACAAGGGCGGCAGCAGCAAATGGAAGAAATGCGAAACGCCATGCACGAAACCGATCAGGGAAATCACTTCGAGATCGTGGTTATTTTCAGGCAGGGACTCGACGGCGGTAGTCATGGCAAGGTTCCAGTGCAGGAAGTCGGAGTCTAGCCGCTTCTCGCCGGAGCCGCGCACCAAAACCGACAAGAAAAATCCTGGGTAGACGATCGCCGCATCAAGTTCGATACTAGGCCTCTGCTCTGAAGGAATATCTGTGGAAAGCCTGTTCGTCTGTCCGCCGTCTTCTGTCGCACGCCCAGCCGAAAGCGAGCCGTTCCGGCCGCCTCCCGCGAGCATCGCCGTCGCTGTAGGGATCCGTGCGACAACTGCGCAACGACCCGCCCGGAGTCAGGTTCAATGACTCTCCGCCGCTTGCTTTTCGCGCTATGCATCCTGCTGCTCGCACCGCTCGCCGAGGCACAGCTCACCCTGCCCAAACAGCTCCTCGGAGCCTCGAAGGAAGCCAGCAAGTCGGCTGAAGCAAGCACGACGGAAGCCGTCGACCCGCGTGCCGAGGCGGCGACGCTGCTCGCCGAAGCGCGCCGTCAGCAAGAGGAGCAACGGCTGAAGGACCGCGCGGCAACGGAGAACGGCGCGCCGATCAGCGAGCGCCAGCGCCTGCTCGGCCGACTGGTGCTGCTCTACGGGGAACGCGTGAAGCTGCTCGACGAGCTGGATACGCTGAACAATGCGCCACCGGAGACACCCAATCAGCGAACCCTTCTGGCGGAATTCGACGGACCGCCGCCCTACTCCGCCTTGCGCGTCGACGCCCTGCGCGATGAATACGATACGCTGAGCGAGCATTTGAAGAGCCTGGCCGCGGCTGGACGTGCGCTCGAAGAACAACAGACCGAGCTGATCGACGCGCGCAAGCGAGCGGGTAAAGCCGTTCGCCTGGCAGAGGATCGGCTGGCGAGTGCTCACGACCGGGAGCAAATCGACAAGGATCGCGCCAACCGCGAACTCGCTTTCCTGAGCCAGCGACAGGCCGAGGCAGACCTGACCACCACCACGCTCGGACGAGAGCTCATCCAGCGGAAACTGGAGAAACTGCAACCGCTGCGCGAGAAAATGCAGCGTCTCCTTGCCCGCGTGCTACCCGAACAGCGTCTGAGCAAGGAGGATTTCGAGCAGCAGCAGGCAGGCTTGCGTGTCCGGCAGACTCAGGTGAGCGCCGAAATCGATCGGGTCGTTGCCGCAAACAGCAAACTCGCCGCCGAACGCCAGCGACTGGCGAAACTGCTGACGGGCGCCGATCCCAATGGCCCCATCGCGCATCGCATGCAGGTGCTTGATGTGCAGATGGAGACCGGCCGCCTGACGCTGATGACCTTGACCTGGCTGGACGGCCTCATTCAGATCGCCGGCAGCGCCTGGGAACAGCGTTTCGTCGGTTTCCGCTCCGACGATCCCGCGACCCGCCAGGCGGTCCTTTCGGCGCTGCAGCGGACCGCTGAAGAACTCGGCAGCCGCCGGGACCTATTCGCTGAAATGCAGGACGGGGCGCGCACTGCGGTCATGCAGCAAGCGCTACGCCTTGACAATACCTCGCTCAGTTCCAGTGCCCGTTCACAGGAGTCGGCGATTCTGCAGGCTCTGGAGAAGCGCGTGCAGGACTACCAGCGGGTGGAGATCGCCGGCCGGCAGCTGCATCGTCAAATCAAGCGCTGGCTGAACGATTTCGGCTACAGCGGCGAAGCCGTCGACGCCGACGACTGGAAGCTCGGCGCGCTGCAGATAAGGAACGTCCTCAAGCAGATCTGGGATTTCGAAATCTTTGCGGTCGAGGATTCGACCATCGTCGACGGCAAGACGGTCACCGTTAACTACGGGATAACCGTCGGCAAGAGCATTGGCGCGATCGGCCTGTACATTCTCGGCTACTGGCTCGCCTCGCTGCTCTCGGCGCGCTTGCAGAGACTGATGGTCAGCCGCTTCCGCGTCGACCAGCAACTGGCCAGCGTCATTCGTCGCTGGTCGATGATCGCGTTGGCTCTGGTGTTGGTGATCTTCATCCTCAATCTGGCGCGCATCCCGCTGACCGTCTTTGCGTTCATGGGCGGTGCGCTGGCAATCGGCATCGGCTTCGGCACCCAGACGATCATCAAGAATGTCATCAGCGGCATCATCATCCTCTTCGAGCGCAAGATTCGGGTCGGCGATATCGTGGCCATAGAAGGAATGACAGGCTACGTCACCCAGGTCGACCTGCGCGCGTCAACGCTGCGCGGCTTTGATGGTCTCGAAGCGCTGGTGCCCAACTCCAGTCTGCTGGAAAACCAGGTCATCAACTGGACCTATTCCACCGCCAATGTCCGACGCGAAATCAAGATCGGCATTGCCTACGGGTCGCCGGTGCACGGCGCGGCCGACATCATCGCCGGCTGCGCCGACGATCACGGACAGGTCTTGAGGGATCCGAAGCCAGAGGTTTTCTTCGAGGACTTCGGCGACAATGCGCTGCTGCTGGTGCTGGTCTTCTGGGTTGAGCTCGGACCAAATCTGATGGGACGCCGGGTGGACAGCGACCTCCGCTATGCGATGGAGAAGCGTCTTGGCACGGCCGGAATCACGATCTCTTTCCCACAGCGCGACGTACACCTCGACGTGTCACAACCACTGCCGGTGCATGTCATGCCGGCACCCGCAAGCGCGGGCGGAGAAAGACAGGCAGGCGCAACGCAGCGACCCGGGCAGCCAATAGAAAAACACGACGACGAAAGGAAAACGCCATGAACCAGAAGCTCCTTGAGCGCATCGACCGCCCCGGCCAAAAGAAGATTCTCGCTTGCGACGGCGGCGGCATCCTGGGCCTGATCAGCGTCGAAATCCTGGCCAGACTGGAAGCCGAGTTGCGCGCCAAGCTCGGCAAGGCCGACCTGGTGCTCGCCGACTACTTCGATTTCGTTTGTGGCACAAGTACCGGCGCCATGGTCGCAGCATGCATTTCGGCGGGCATGTCCACCGACCGGATCCGCAAGTTCTACGTCGAAAGTGGCCAGCAGATGTTCGACAAGGCCTCGCTGTTGAACCGTCTGAAGTACAGCTACAACGACGAGCCACTGGCCAAGAAGCTGCGCCACGAACTCGATGCGGCGCTCGGCCATCTACCGACGCCCGGCGAAGCCAACGCCACCCTCGGCGACACCAATCTACGCAGCATGCTGATGATGGTGATGCGCAACGCAACCACCGATTCACCCTGGCCAGTCTCCAACAACCCGCGCGCCAAGTACAACCAGCGCGAGCGCAAGGACTGCAATCTGCGCCTGCCGCTCTGGCAACTGCTGCGCGCGAGTACCGCGGCACCGACCTTTTTTCCACCCGAGGTGGTCACTTTCGCAGCGGGTACGGATAGGGAATACCAGTTCGTCTTTGTCGACGGCGGCGTCACCACCTACAACAACCCGGCCTTCCTGGCTTTCCAGATGGCCACCGCGGCACCCTACAAGGTCGGCTGGAAGACCGGCACGGACCAGCTGCTGATCGTCTCCGTAGGCACCGGCGGTGCCGCCAATGCCCGCCCGGATCTGAAGGCCGATGACCTTTGGCTGCTCGACAACGCCAAGAACCTGCCCGGGGCGCTGATGAATGCCGCTTCCGCAGGCTGGGACATGGCCTGCCGAACACTCGGCGAATGCCGCTTCGGCCCCTCCATCGACCGCGAGTTCGGCGACATGGTGATGGCCCCGGGCGGAAGCGCAAACGCCAGCGCCGACAAACAGTTCGCCTACCTGCGCTACGACCCCGACGTCAGTCAGGCCGGCATCGACGCGCTCGGCCTGAGCGCTATCGACGCCAGCAAAGTGCAGGTCATGGACTCGGTGAAAAACATCGGCGACATTCAGAAGGTCGGTCAGACCTACGCCGCCAAGAGCGTTTCACTCGACCACTTGCGGGGCTTTCTCTGAGCGAACGGATCGGCTTCGTCAGCTAAGGCAGAACGCCCAAGACAACACTCAGGGCCGTGGCCGCGGCGACGGGCTATCGAGCAAAGCCAGCAGCGGGCCGTCGTGGTTGTAGATATCGAAGCGAAACGACACGACACCCGCGCTCTCGGCACCATCCGCAGCATCGGCGACCGCGGTGCGGTAGAGCAGCATCACCGGCACATGCCGCCCGACCGGCAATGTTTGCGTGCGTGCGCTGTCGATTGCGGCGGTCAGTGCCTGCTCGTTCCAGCGCTCCGGATCATCGAGCAGCAGCAGGGCCAGCTCGCGCGGTTTCTCGAGCCGCACGCAACCCGAGCTGAGGGCCCGCGCGGGCTTGCGGAAGAGCGAACGCGACGGGGTATCGTGGAGATAGATCGCGTAGCCGTTCGACAGTGAAAACTTGATCCGGCCGAGCGCTCCACGGGAACCGGATTGCTGCACGACTTGATACGGAAAACCTCCACGGCGTGCGCTGCTCCAGTCGATCTGCGCCGGAGCCACCGCCTGCCCGCTGCGATCAACAATGCGCAAATCGTGCTTTTGCAGATAGGCGGCGTTACGGATCATGCCCGGGATGACGTCCTCGCGCAGGATGGTTGGCGGCACCACCCACTTTGGATTGAGCACCAGGTGCCGGACATGGTCGAGCAGCACCGGCGTTTCGCGAGCCGGACGCCCGACCATTACTTTTGATGACCACACCACTGCCCCGTCGAGCTGAAGTGCGGCATTGAAGCCCGTAATATCGACCACTAGGCGATCCGTACCCATGTCACGCGCCACCCAGCGCATACGCTCCAGGTTCACGCGGATCTGCGCCACGCGTTCCGCCGCACTGACGTTCAGGGCTGCGAGAGTGCTGCTTCCCACCGCCGCGTCGGCAGCCAGACCGTGCGCTGTCTGAAAGCGCTTCACGGCCTCGGCAAGCGCCTTGTCGTAGCGCGTGGCATCACCGCGCGCCGCGGCCTTTCCCCGCTTGTCGCCCTGGCCAGCCGCTCCACCCGCTGCCAGCCAGCCTTCTGCCTGCAGGCGCTCGCGCAGTGCGCGCACGCGTGGATCGCGCTCGCCGGGACGCAGCGTCGGACCGGCGGGGACGCTTGGCCAGGCACCCGTTGCCGCCAGGGCGGTGAAACGTGACAAAGCTTTCTGCAAGCCACGATAAGCCGCGTCCTGCGGTGCCAGTGCTGCCAATGCGTCTTGCAGCGCGGCGGCTTCGAGCAAATCGCTCAGCGTCTGCGCGCGCTCGCGTACGCCAAGCGGCGGAGAGAAATTCCACGTCGAATACAGCGAGGAAGGATCAACCTTGCCGTAACGCAGCTGCCGCACCAAGCTTGCCAGAGCCTCCGTAAAAAGCAGGTCCCGGCGAACGATCATCTGGGCATCTTCGCCGCTCTGGGCAGTCGCCCGGCGCAGCGCGTCAATGGAAAAATCGTCTGGCGCCAGACCATGCTCCCGGCTGCCCTCGACCGCGGCGATCAGGTCGCCCCTGCGCGCAGGGTCAGTCCAGGCCGGTCGATAGCCACGTCCGTAATAGAAGAGACGAACGACCGCGGCCTCGCTTGATCCGCCAGACCAGCCCTCGCTGGCTTGCTCGTATAGCGCCTGCTCGATGCGCTGCGGCAGGGTCGTCGCCGTCTGCTGCACGGAAGAAGCCGGCGCCCGCCGGCTCTCGAACGCCGGCGACGTCTCGAGCGCCTGCGCCACGACCGGCGAAGCCCCCCCAATCAGCAGCATTGCAGCCGCGCCCACCCGCATCGAGGCCATCACCGCCCTCGGGAGAACCGTCGAATCACCCAGCAAGTCATTGTTCCAAAAACGCATTTGTTGCAGTCCCCGAGAGTTGAAAGAGGCATCATCGTGACACGCCGTTTGTCCGCGAGCGATTCTTGATATCGCCCAAACTTCCTCCTCAACGACGCCACCCGCCCCAAAGTGCACGAAATCTACTACACAATAGGCGCCAATCGCCTGCTGCCGCGTGAATTTCTCGGCGCCCGCCCGATAGACGCAGCGACCCGGCCCGATGCAGCATCGACAACGATTTGGAGGCCCAACAGCGGAGGAAGTTCTGCAAACAACCCGTCTAAATGCAGCCAAGCGGGTGCGATGCGGTCAACATCGGCGCAAGATCGGGTAGGATGCGGTCTTGAAGCGTTTTTTGGACTGATCAGACCCATGCTCGACAACTTCATGCATTCCAATGGCACTGCACAGCGCAAGACCGTATCACATCGTCGTTTGCTCCTGAAAGGATTGGCCGCGCTGCCGCTAGCCTTGCCCTTCAGCCCAGCCAACGCCGCCACAGACAAGTACCGGCTGAAGTTTCGCCACACCCATACCGACGAATCGCTCGACGTCGTTTTTCGCGATGGCCGCGGCTATATCGCCCCCGCCATCCAGCGCATGAACTGGCTGCTGCGCGATCACCGCTCCGGCGAGATGATCCACATGGATCCACAGCTGTTCGACATCCTGCACGCACTGCGCTCGCGTTGCGGCGGCGAGACCTTCGAAGTCATCTCCGCCTACCGCTCGCCGGAGACCAATGCAAGCTTGCGTAGCCACAGGCGTGGCGTCGCAAAACGCAGCCTGCATATGGACGGACGAGCCATTGACGTGCGCCTGGTCGACTTCGACACGGCCCGTTTGAGCAACGCGGCGGTGGACCTGGGACTCGGCGGCGTCGGCTACTACCCCAGATCCGACTTCCTGCATGTCGACACCGGTGACTTCCGCACCTGGGGCGCGGCGAGGAGCTGAGCGGCGCCCGGCCAGCGACTCGCTAACGCTTGCGATCCGCCCACCTGCTCATCTGATCGCTCGCCCGGTCGATGTCAAGCTCCGTCCGGGCAGGCGAGGATTGCTGCCGGCAGGCAGCACCGGAGTCCCCGCCGGCGAAGCTCGCCCCAGCTCCGCGCCGCCCGCTCGAAAGCCCAGGAAATGATCGACGATCTATTTTGCGACCTTGATAGCAAGGATCAGCGGCGGGAAATTCTCGCCGACGGCGCGCTGGTCCTGCACGGCTTCGCGCGCGCGCAAGCACCGGCCCTGCTCGCCGCTATCGGCGAGGTCGCCGCGGCAGCCCCTTTTCGCCGCATGCGGACGCCCGGCAGCTTGCGCATGTCGGTGGCCATGAGCAACTGCGGTCCGCTCGGCTGGCTCAGCGATCGCCAGGGCTATCGCTATGCACCGCTGGATCCCGACAGCGGAAAGCCGTGGCCGACGATGCCTGGGCTTTTCGGCCAGCTTGCCCAGATGGCAGCTACTGAAGCCGGCTTTCCCGGCTTCGCGCCGGACGCCTGCCTGATCAACCGCTATGAGGCGGGCAGCAAACTCTCACTGCACCAGGACAAGGACGAGGCCGACCTCGGTGCGCCGATCGTCTCGGTGTCCCTCGGCTTGCCGGCGGTGTTCCTTTTCGGCGGGCTGAAACGAAATGAGCCGACGACACGTGTCCCACTGGTCCATGGCGATGTCGTCGTCTGGGGTGGCCCTGCCCGCTTGCGTTACC
The DNA here is from genome assembly GCA_000987445.1 of Candidatus Accumulibacter adiacens. GTDB lineage: Bacteria > Pseudomonadota > Gammaproteobacteria > Burkholderiales > Rhodocyclaceae > Accumulibacter > Accumulibacter adiacens. The sequence goes on from LBIU01000034.1 coordinate 8,018, forward strand.
ACGGCGTGCAGGCGCTCAAGGATGGGCGCTGGCCGGAGACCGGAAATTGCCGCCTCAACCTCACCTTTCGCAAGGCGGGCCCGCCGGGCGACCAATGACTGCCCGCTTCAGCTGCGCAATACCCTTGCCCGCATCGTTTCGAGCGGGCGACATTCTGGCCTTCCATCGCCGAGATCCACTGGAAATTGCCGAATGCGTCACCGCGACCGCCTTGCGCAAGGGCCTGCTCTGGGAGGGAACTCCGGCCTGTCTCAGCGTTGATTTCGCGGCGGGCGTGGCCAAGGCCGAGCTCGCCGTCGACGGCAATGTGGCGACGAGCGGCGACGCGGCCCTGCCGGCCATGCTGCGGCGCATGCTTGGCCTGACGCAGGATGTCGAGCAGTTCGAGAGCACTTATCACCAGCATCCCCAGCTCGGCACACTGATCGCCCACCGTCCCGGTCTGCGCGTGCCGCTGACGAGCACGCCCTTCGAGGCTTTGACCTGGGCAATCACCGGTCAGCAGATCAGCGTCAAGGCCGCCGTCTCGATACGGCGCAACTTGATTATCAGCACAGGCCTGCGGCATTCGAGCGGGCTGTTGTGCTATCCGCAGGCCAGTCAGGTCGCTGCGCTGGCCGAGGATGACTTGCGACAGGCCGGTTTCTCGATGAGCAAGGCGCGTACCCTGCGCACCCTTTCGCAGCTCGTGGCAAGCGGCGAGCTGCCCTTGGCGGAATGGCTGCTGACGCTGCCCGTCGACGAAATCCGCGAGCAGCTTCTCGGCGTGCGCGGTATCGGCCCGTGGACCGTCAATTACGCCCTTCTGCGCGGCTTCGGCTGGCTCGACGGTTCCTTGCATGGCGACGTCGCAGTCCGCCGCAAACTGAAATCGCTGCTCGCTTCCCCGGAGAAGGTCAGCGAAGCACAAGCGCGCGACTGGCTGGCGCAGTTCTCACCCTGGCGAGCCCTCGTTGCCGCCCACCTCTGGGCCATGCCCGCACAAGCATAGCTCCTCGCCCCGCGTGGGAAAGTGCTTGTGGAGACGGGGGAAATCCCGATAGGCCGCGCAAGGTCCAACGCTCGCTGCGGCGCCTCAAACAGCCACCTCGACCAAGTCCGGCTTGAGCACTTCGACCAGCACCCGCGGCGCGATGCCCACCAGGTAACCGCGGCGGCCGCCATTGATGTAGATCTTGTCGAGCTGGAGAATGCTGCGCTCGACGTAGACGGGCATCGCCTTGCGCGTGCCAAAGGGGCTGGTGCCGCCAAGCAGATAGCCCGAGTGCCGATTGGCCACCGCCGGGCTGCACGGCGAGATGGTCTTGACGCCGATGTGTCGCGCAAGCTGCCGCGTCGACACGTCACGATCGCCGTGCATGAGCACGATCAGCGGCCGCCTGCCCTCGTCTTCCATGACCAGGGTCTTGATCACCGCGTGCTCGGCGACGCCCAGCTCGCGGCAGCTGACAGCCGTGCCGCCGTGTTCCTCGTAGGCGTAAGGATGGTCGCTGAATGGCACGCGCGCAGCGCGCAAGACGCGTATCGCCTGCGTAACCGGAAGTTTTTCCTGAGCCATGGCGGCGATTGTAGACCGAGAGCCGCACTTCTGCAGTGGCCTTAGTCCCGCAGTTCATCCACAATGGCCAAATGCCAGGCAAGCCAATGAAAGCAAATATTCTCCAGGCCGACGCGGCGTACGAGGGCTTCTTCCAACTGCGTCGCCTGACCGTCGAGCACGATCGTTTTGACGGAGGCCACAGCGGTCCGCTGCTGCGAGAAGTCCTGCATCGCAGCGACGTCGCTGCCGCCCTGCTCTACGACGCCAAGGCGGACAAGCTGGTGCTCGTCGAACAGTATCGTGCGGGCGCGCACCTGGCGGGCGAAAATCCCTGGCTGATCGACATCGTCGCTGGCCGCATCGAGGACGGACAGACGCCGCTGCACACGATCAGGCGCGAAATCGCCGAAGAATCCGGGCTGGTGCCAACCTTGATCGAGCCCATAGGCATTTATCTCACAGCGCCGCACCTGTCGAGCGAACGGGTGCATCTCTACTGCGCGTCGGTGGATGCTGAAAACGTGGCCGGATTCCATGGCCTGGCGCACGAAGGAGAGGATATCCGCCCATTGGTACTGGATCGCCGTGAAGCACTGGAGATAATGCGAACACAACCCTTGTCCCTGTGGGCCGGACTGGCGCTCGTCTGGCTCGGCAAGCTCACCGCGCCCCCCCTCTCCCCCAACCCCTGCTCCACGAGGCATGAGGGGAGCAGCTAGCCGGCTGGACTGTGACCCTCTCGATTGCGCGCGCGTCGGGTCGCTTGCGCTTGAAAGACCCTGTTGCGGCTCGCTGGCCGACAGCCGGACCGAATCACTGCGCGCTCAACTGACAGACGTCGACCCACTCGCCATTCGTCACCGCGGCCAACTGCGCGGGGCTGATCCGTATCGCGGTGTGGATGGCGCCGGCAGCGGGCAAGACCTCGTCGAAATTCCGCAGTGATTGATCCAGATAGATCGGCAATGGCTGCACCAGGCCGAAGGGACAGACACCGCCGACCGGATGTCCGGTCAACTCGAGAACCTCTTCCGGCGGCGACATCTTGCCCTTGCCGAAGGCCGCCCTGAATTTCCGGTTATCGATACGGGCGTCGCCACCTGCGACGAGAATGATGACACGACCATCCGCCAGGCGAAAAGAGAGTGTCTTGGCGATGCGGCCGGGCTCGACCCCGTGCGCTTCGGCGGCCAGTGCCACGGTGGCGGTGCTGACCGCCAACTCGATGATTGGCAGGTCAAGGCCGCGGGCGGCAAAGAAATCACGTACGGTTTGCAGGCTCATGGCGGGTCCGGTCAACTCGCAGCCCATGTGTGGGCGCGCGCCGGATACTAGCGGCCCGCCGCCCGCTCGGCAAGCCCTGTCCGGCGATCCGGCTGTGGCCCAGTGCCGCGGTGGCGCCGCGCGGCCGGGATCAGCATGGTGAGCACGTCGGCACGAAACTAGGTCCCGGCAAGAAACAGCGCGATCACCAACAGCAGCAAGGTCAAGCCCTGGAAGCCGACCCGCATGGCCATGAAACGCGTGCTATGCTGGCGATCGTACTCGCCACCACGCTCCATGGAGCCAATGCCGAGGGCCAGGGACAAGACCGTGGCCGCCAGTGCCAGAAAAATCAAGATGGTGAGTAGTGTCATGGCCATTCTCCTATCCGTTGGGCTTCACGGCGACGGAGCAGCGCCTGTGTTCGGGCAGCTCAGTCGCCGTCGAAAGCTTGCTTAAGGATAGGAAACCGGAGGCCGGTCCCGCAAGTTCGCCACGACGCGGAGGGTTGCGCAGGCGCGCCACGCACGGGCGCAGGCCGAAAGGCTTTGGCCGACAGCAAACGATACCCTCCCCACGTCGGCCGGCGCGCTCGATGGAAGCTCAGGCGGGAGTCTCGCAACTCCGCAGGCGCTTGCCTGGCAGCAGCAAGGGCAGGAAGAACGCCGCTGAGCAAAGCGCCAGGCCGTAGAGGTTGGTGCCGAGCAGGAGGGCGTATTTTCCGTCGCCGATGGCCCAACTCGCCGGGATCAAGGGGATGGCTTGCAGGATGCCGAGCAGCATGCCGCTCCAGAAGGCGAGATGAAAGGACAGCGGCGAGTAGCCGACCCAGCGCGAGAAGAGGAAGATCGGCGCCAGGCCGATGACCATGGTGCCGCTGATCGTCGTCGCCTTGAGGATGTCGGTGCCGGCGAGCATCGGCAGGTTGCCGAGCAGCGCGAAGACGACCATCGTCAGCGCGCCGACCCGCACCGCGCGCGGCAAGGGTCCGCGGCCGGCGAGCATCGGCAGTTCCGTCGCCACCGACTTCGACAATGACGAAAAGGTCGAGTCGAGGGTCGATGCCGCAGAGGAAATCATCACCGCGACCATCGCGAAGAAGCCGGCAAAGCCCAGCCCGCGGGCAACGTCAGCGGGAATGTTGCTGCCCGAGGTGATCCCTTCGAGACGTGCATGCACACCGACCAGACTGAAGGCGACAATACCCAGGAAACCCAGGACGCCAGCGACGATGAAGGCGCGCAACATGCTCTTTTCACGAGAAATGAAGCCACGGTCGGTGAGTACCGGATCGTGGAAAGGGTAGGAGAAAACCTGTAGCAAGGCAACCAGCAGCAGGTCGACGCCACCAGCGAGGGTGAAGCTGCCTTCGCTCAGCAGCTGCGTCGGCGTGTGAGCCGGAAGTACCACGGCAACGACGACACCCAGGAAGAGTAGGAAGACCACCGCCTGAATGACGTCGGTGAAAATCGAACTGCGCAAACCGCCCTTCAGACTGTAGAAGAGCACCACAGCGGTGAACAGCAGCGCAGCGCCGATGAAGGCCGCCGATCCTGACTCGCCGTAGTAGCCGCCGACGACCGCCGTATTGCTCCACACCTCGTTGAACAGGCGCACGAGGATGGCGACCGAAAACGCCAGTGCCGCGCCGCGGCCGTATTTTCCGACCAGAAAGGAGACCAGCCCCGTCGCCCCTTCGCGGGTGCGCAGGCGGTAGATGACCACGCCGGCGACCGGGATCGACAGCCAGTAGGTGGCGTAGGCCAGCCCGCCGACGATACCGTAGGCGGCGCCGAGATTGGCGGCGTTGGTCACCGATTTGGCAAAGATCCAGCTGATGAAAACGCTCATCATCAAGGCCCACTCCGAAGGCCCACGGCCCTGCGCGTCGTGGCCGCGGAAGAAACCGGCATCGTCGCTGCTGCGCGGTGAGATCAGGTACATCACGGCGCCGAACAGCAGCAGGAAGCCCCAGAAGAAAAGTCCGTGCAGTTCGTTCATCTTGTGGTTCTCGCATTGAAGGGAGTAGAAAGGCGTGGCAGGATGGTTTTTGCGAAATGGCAATGCTATGGTCGTCACCGGGCGGCGATCGCTTACAGTCGAGCCGCCGTATTTTTTTGACATCGAGAGCCGTGCAGCCCTGAATCCATGAATCCATGACTTCACCCGCCGCATGCTGAAGCACCGCGCCATCCCCTGGCCGCGCCTGTTGGCCGTGGCGCTGTTTCTCGGCATGCTCTTCGCCGGCTTCGAACTCTCCGGGTTGCGCGATCACTTCAGCCTGCCGTTTCTGCGCGACCAGTTCGTGCACAACAAGCTCAGCGGACTGCTGATCTTCGTGGCACTGTTCGCGCTGGGCAATCTGATCCAGATTCCGGGGTGGATTTTCCTCGCCGCGTCGGTGCTGGCCCTCGGCCGCGTCTGGGGCGGAACGGTCACTTACCTTGCGGCGTGCCTGTCGTGCGCGCTCACCTTCCTCAGCATCCGCCTGCTCGGCGGCGACGCCTTGCGGCAATTGGACAGCCGCATCGCAGGGCGCTTGCTGGCTCAGCTCGATGCCCGACCAATTCGCAGCATGGTCCTCCTGCGCATCCTGTTCCAGACGGTGCCGGCACTCAACTACGCGCTGGCAATGTCGGGGGTGGGCTTCCGCGAGTACATGCTCGCCGCCCTCCTCGGCCTGCCGCTACCCATCGCGCTGTACTGCCTGTTTTTCGACTTTCTGGCGCGGCTACTGCGGTTTGGCTAGCGCTCAGCGTCGGTGATCTCGGCGGCATCGATCGCTGCGCGCCGGCAACGCGCAGCCGTCTGCTCGAGAACCGTCAGCAGCGCCTGGGTGACTCGCGGCGAATACAGCATCGCCAGGTGACCGATGCCGTCTATCACCCGGTTCTGCGCTCCGCGCAATTCGAGCAGCGCGGGCGGCATGACGAAATTGTCGTGTGGACTGTACAGGGCCACCGTGTGGACGCTCGCCGGCGGACTGGCCAGGGCTTGCAGCCAGGGGCTTTGCGGACGCATTTGGCGGCCGTTGTCACCGAAGCCCAGGCGCGCCAGTTCGCTGCCCTGATGCGGCGTCCCGAGGGTGACCAGCCTGGCGACGCGCGCGTCACCATGACGCTGCAGGTAGGCACGGGAAACCAGCCCGCCCATGCTGTGGCCAACAAGGATCAGCTGTGCGGCACCGGTCGCGGCGAGCACCTCGTCGACGCGCCGGGCCACGGGATCGACGTAATTGTCGATGCTGGTGTAGATCGGTTCCAGGCTGATCGTCGCCACCGTCCAGCCGGCAGCCTCCAGGTGCGCACGTAGCCACCACCAGCAAGCACGCGAACAACCATAACCGTGGATCAGCAGGAGCGGCGGCCGACCGCCCGCAGCCCCAGCAGTCAAGCCCTGCCCTTCCGCGACCTGCCGCGGCAGGCGATCGTCGCCCATCCACCAGCGCTCGAAGGGCATGATGACCAGGAAGGTGACAACGAAGCTCAGGTACTCGCCAAGCACCATCAGCATCCTCTGTCGGCCCGACAGGCGCGGCGCCAGAGATGCGTAGGCACCGGCAAACGCGTAGGTCACCGCGATCACCACGCTACGCAGCGCGAGCATGGCCAGCACGGCCAAGCCAAGAGCGGCGATAAACGAGGCCTTGCAGAGGCTCATCGCCAGGACGACGTAGAGCGTCAGTTCCAGCGCGTTTGAAAGACGCAGGGCGCGTGCGAGCATGGCCGTAGGGACTCCTTCAGGGGATGGCGGGAAGCGGCTTGCCGGACAACTCGGCGGCCAGCAAACTGGCATTGCGGGCAACGAGGCCATAGATCGAAAGCTGCGGATTGACCCCCAGACTGGTCGGAAAAAGCGAACCGTCGAGTACTGACAGATTGTCAAGCCAGAAGTGTCGCCCACGGTGATCGACGACGCCGCGATGCGGCGCATCGGCCATGCCGCAGCCGCCCATCACGTGCGCACTGACCACCCGGCAAAGGAAGGGTTCGAGCGGCAGCTCGGCGATTCCCTTCCTGGCTGCCGCCCAGCTCGTATAACCGGGCGTCGTCTCGTGCACCGGCGTCACCCAGCGCGCACCGGCGGCAAACTGGATCTCGGCCATAGCCAACAAGGCGCGCCGCGCCGCCTCCCAGATCACCTCGCCGAGCGGATAGTCGAGCACCGGCAGGCGACCCGCGCCGAGGCGCACACGACCGCCACGACTTGCCGGGTTGAAGCCGTCACGCAGCAGTGCCAGCACCACATTGGCCTTGGTGAATTCGCGCATCAGGCGGGCGTGCGCCTCGCCGTAGCCCTGCAGCGTTGTCGAGTAGAGCACCGGGTGCAGCGGCGGCGTTTCGAGTTTGAAGCCCAGCGGACCGTCGATCGGCGCCTGCTGCAGGAAATGATCACTGTAGATCGACTGCGGCGCACCGGCATAGGCGTCGACGCGGTCGTTCATGATCGCCGAGGAAATCACCACGGGGTGGAGGAAAGTGCGCTTGCCGAGCAGGCGGTAGGGGTCGGGAACACTGCTGCGCATCAGCAGCGCCGGACTGCCAATGGCCCCCGCGGCAACGACGAAGTGACGCGCACGAAAACGCAACCGCCGGCCGGAGAGATGAATGCCGTCAGCCTGCAGCGCGCTGCAATCAAGCGCCGAAATCTGGCTACCGTCGAAACGCAGACGCTCGGCACGCAAGCGAGTATAGAGCGTCGCGCCACGGTTCAAAGCCGCAGGGATAGTGGTCAGCAACATCGACTGCTTGGCGTTGGTCGGGCAACCCATGCCGCAATAGCCAAGGTTCCAGCAACCCTTGACGTTGCGCTGGATATTCCCGACCGCAATGCCGAGCCTTTCCGCACCGGCCGCGAGCAACTTGTTGTTGGCGTTTGGCGGCGTATCCCAGGGACGCACCCACAGCTTGTGCTCCATGACCGCGAACCATGAGCTCATCGACTCGGCGCTCAGCTCCTGCAGACCGAAGTGCTGCTGCCAGAAGTCGAAAACCTCGGGCGGGGTGCGAAAGCTGCTGGTCCAATTGACTGTCGTCGAACCACCGACGCAGCGACCCTGCAGGATGTTGATCGCCTTGTCGGCCGTCTTGCGCGCCGCCGATTCCTGATACAGCTCGGGGTAGGCCTCGCTTTCCAGCATCTTGAAGTCGCTCGACGAGCGCAGCGGCCCCTCTTCGATGAGCACCACGCGCAGACCGCTGGCGCTGAGCAGGTCGGCGGTGACCCCACCACCGGCCCCGGTGCCGACGACAAGCACATCGGTATCGATCGTCTGGCTGTGCGGTAGCGCCGACGCGTCGATATGTTTCCAGCCGCCGGCAAGCCCGACCCGGATGGGATCTTCCATCAGAAATACCCCCGCGGCGGTCCCGGATAGCTGATCGCCTCCCAGGTCTCGGGACGTCCGTACCAGGCGCCGTAGGT
>LBIU01000035.1 GCA_000987445.1 Candidatus Accumulibacter adiacens
AGGGTGGGTTTTGCGTCGCGATTGGGGCTTTCGGAAGATCTCAATATTCTTGCTAAAGTCCTGCGATTCCAGTAACTTGGGCGCTCACGTTGGGGGTGCCGCGCCGCTACGGTGTGGCTGAGAGAGTCCCTTCGAACCTGTACGGGTCATGCCGTCGTAGGGAAGCGGAGCGTACCGCCGGGTGCGCGGGCTTGATGGCCCTCACTCCGTTTCGCTCGTCTTCCTGGCCCCTTGCACGCTGCATGTTTGCGTAGCGCTTTCGCCTTACCCCTCTGCAAGGACACACCATCATGAACGCTAACGAGAAATTCATCGCCGCGGACGCTCACGTCGACCAGGCCGCCATCCAGCCCTTGCCGAATTCCCGCAAGATCTACGTGACCGGTAGCCGCGCGGATCTGCGCGTGCCGATGCGCGAAATTTCTCAGGCGGATACCGACACGGCTTTCGGCGGCGAGAAGAACCCGCCGATTTACGTCTACGACTGCTCGGGACCGTACTCGGATCCGCAGGCGACGATCGATATCCGCCAGGGCCTGCCAGCGCTGCGCGCGCAGTGGATTGCCGAGCGCGGCGATAGCGAGGCGCTCGGCGGCCTGAGTTCCGATTTCGGGCGTGTTCGCGCCGCCGATCCGGCGCTCGACGAGCTACGTTTCCCCGGCCTGCAGCGGCGACCGCTACGCGCTCGCAGTGGCGCCAACGTCAGCCAGATGCACTACGCGCGGCGCGGCATGATCACCCCGGAAATGGAATACGTCGCCATACGCGAGAACAACAATCGCCGTGCCTACGTCGAGCAGTTGCAGGCTTCAGGCCCGCAGGGCGCTCGCTTCGCGGAGATTCTCTGCCGCCAGCATCCGGGCAACAGCTTCGGGGCCAGCATTCCCGAGGAGATCACGGCGGAGTTCGTACGCTCGGAGGTGGCTCGCGGGCGAGCGATCATTCCCTGCAACATCAATCACCCGGAAAGCGAGCCGATGATCATCGGTCGCAACTTCCTGACCAAGATCAACGCCAACATCGGCAACTCGGCCCTGGGTTCGAGCATCCAGGAAGAGGTCGAGAAGATGACCTGGTCGATCCGCTGGGGCGGCGACACGGTGATGGATCTATCGACCGGCAAGAATATCCACGAAACGCGCGAGTGGATCATACGTAACAGTCCGGTACCGATCGGCACGGTACCGATCTACCAGGCGCTCGAGAAAGTCAACGGCAAGGCCGAAGACCTGAGCTGGGAGATCTTCCGCGACACCCTGATCGAGCAGGCCGAGCAGGGCGTCGACTACTTCACGATTCACGCCGGCGTGCTGCTGCGCTATGTACCCCTGACTGCCAGCCGCCTGACCGGCATCGTTTCGCGCGGTGGTTCGATCATGGCCAAGTGGTGTCTGGCGCACCACCAGGAAAGCTTCCTCTACACGCACTTCGAAGAAATCTGCGAGATCATGAAAGCCTACGATGTCGCTTTCAGCCTCGGTGATGGCTTGCGTCCGGGGTCGATCTACGACGCCAACGACGCCGCCCAGCTCGGCGAACTGAAGACGCTGGGCGAGCTGACCGACATCGCCTGGAAGCACGACGTGCAGGTGATGATCGAGGGTCCGGGCCATGTGCCGATGCAGATGATCAAGGAGAACATGGATCTGCAGCTCGAGCAGTGCAAGGAAGCGCCGTTCTACACCCTTGGCCCCTTGACCACCGATATCGCTCCCGGCTATGACCACATCACCAGCGGCATCGGCGCCGCGATGATCGGCTGGTTCGGCACCGCCATGCTCTGCTACGTGACGCCGAAAGAGCACCTCGGGCTGCCGGACAAGGACGATGTCAAGGTGGGCATCATCACCTACAAGCTGGCGGCACACGCGTCCGATCTGGCGAAAGGCCACCCGGGCGCGCAGATTCGCGACAACGCCTTGTCCAAAGCGCGCTTCGAGTTTCGCTGGGACGACCAGTTCAATCTTGGCCTGGACCCCGACAAGGCGCGCGAGTTTCACGACGAGACGCTGCCCAAGGAATCGGCCAAGGTGGCCCACTTCTGCTCGATGTGCGGCCCGCATTTCTGTTCGATGAAGATCACCCAGGAAGTCAGGGAGTATGCCGCAGCGCAGGGCGTCAGCGAAGCACAGGCGCTGAGCAAGGGAATGGAGGCGAAAGCGATCGAGTTCGTCAAGGCCGGCGGCGAGGTCTATCGAAAGCTCTGAGCGCCGGGCCGCGAGGTGGGCAGGGAAAGCGCTTTAAGGACTGCGCGCCGCTCTTCGCGTCGCGCGCCGGTCGCTCAGTACGCTGTGGCGGTCGGCTGCGGGTCCTGCGGCTGGCTGTTCGACGCCTGACCGACCTGACCGACGTAAAGGCAGGCAGCGATGCCGGTGGCGATGCCGTCGGCCATGCGCCCCTGGCGGTCGGCGTCGAGCAGCGCCAACTCCTCGTCGCGGTTCTTGATCACTCCGGCTTCGAAGAGCACCGCCGGCAGGGTCGTGCGATAGAGAACGACAAGATTGTCGTAGTAGTGCACCGCGTTGGCCGCGTCGGCGACCGCGCGCGGCGTGCCGGAGGGTGGCTTGGCATGATGGCGGGCCGGCGCGAAACCCATCCGCCGCAGGCGGGCGCCGATCGCCGAGGCGCAGCGCAGGCTGGTCGCCAGATCGGGGCTGTCGTGAGAAACGAAGAGGGCGAAGCCGCTGTAGTCGTCGCTGTAGGTCTGCGTGCTTCCCTGCCAATCCCATTCCTGCAGCAGATCGGCGTGCACCGAGTCATGGTGGATGGAAATGAAGAAGTCGACCCCGGCAGCCTGTTCGGGACGCGCGGCCAGACTCGCGATCTGCCCGTCGAAGTTGATGGGTCGGACGGCCAGTCGGCGGCGCTCGAGTTCGTCGCGCAGGCGTTTCGCAAGGAGGAGGTTGAAGTCGAATTCGCGACCGCCACGCGCGCTGGTCGCGCCATGGGCGGCGAGCGTGTGGCCGGCGTCGACCGCCACTTCGGCGGCGCCAACCCTGGCGGCCGGCAAGGCGAGCAGGCCACCGACGATAATCGCCGCCAGCTGGTGCAGGGTGGAGTGGCCGCGGTTACGGCGCCGGGAGCGTGCCGTGCGCACGCTAGAAATCCTTGGCCGCTTCCCAGAGAATGAAGCCGTCTTCCTTGCGCGTCCACTCGAGGAGTTCGATCAGCGGGAAGGCGCGCTGTGCCAATCCGACGGGTGGGCCGTCGTCGGCCGGATCGGCACCGCTGTCGTCATTGTTGGCGGCAGTGCGGGGCTGAGCGGGAGGCGTTTCCGCACTGTGGTGACCGCCACCGGCCACCGCCGTTCGCAGGCGTTCGATCGCTTCGGGCAGTTGCTCGGTGGTAATCACTCCGCGTGCGCTGCAGTCCTTGTGGAGGATCTCGAGGAGTTGACGGGCGGCAGGCGCGAACATCATGATCTGCCCTGAGGTGCTCGAGTTGAATTTGACCAGCATGCGCGAGTTCCCCTGAGTTTGAGTGGTGGGCTGTCTATTGTCGTCGCTGGCGCGGGCGATCACAATAGCCAGCGCTGAACAGCGCCGCGATCCCTGAACTTCCTTCGGATACCGCTGCGACAGGTCGTGTACACTGCGCGCATGACTTCACTTCTTCCGCAACAGGCGCTTCGCCGGTCGCTCGGCGGCTTCGCTCGCTGCAGCGCTTTTCCAGGGCCGCAAGGATGATCGAGCTGGAGCGCCTGCTGCGCTCGCAGGGCTTTGGCAGCCGCGCCGACTGTCGTGCGCTGGTTCGCTCGGGTAGCGTCTGGGTTTCCGGGCAGCTCTGTGAGGACCCCTTTGCGCGCTTCGCGGCCGAGGGACTGACTTTTGCGGTGGACGGCGTTCCCTGGCGTTATCGGCGTTTCGCCTATCTGGCACTTCACAAGCCCGCTGGTTACGAATGCTCACGGCGGCCCTTACACCATCCCGGCGTCTACTCGCTGCTTCCCGCTCCGCTGTTGACCCGCGGTGTGCAGGCGGTCGGGCGGCTCGACGAGGACACCACCGGGCTGTTGCTGCTGACCGACGATGGGCAGTTCATTCACCGCTATACCTCGCCGAAGAAGGCAGTCCCCAAGGTCTATGAGGTGACGACGCGGCATGTCGTCGATGCGCCACAGATTGCCGCCCTGCTGGCTGGCGTGGTCTTGCACGACGACCCGAGGCCGGTTGCGGCGCTGGACTGCGTTCTTCGCCAGCCGCGCTGCCTGCACCTGACGGTGAGCGAGGGCCGCTATCATCTCGTCAAGCGCATGCTGGCGGCGGCGGGCAACCGCGTCGAAGCCCTGCATCGGATCCGTATCGGCGGTCTCGTCTTGCCGGCGG
>LBIU01000036.1 GCA_000987445.1 Candidatus Accumulibacter adiacens
GACCCCTACGGCTTCGAAGCCGAGATGCGGCCATCGACCGCCTCGGTGGTCTGTGCCCTGCCACCACCGGTCGAGGCCGCGCCGGTCCCGGCCGGCGACCAGCTCGGTGCGCCGGTGTCGATCTACGAAGTGCACCTGGCTTCGTGGCGGCGCGCCGACGATGGCGGCTTTCCCGACTGGCAACGCTTGACCGAAACGCTGATTCCCTACGTCGTCGACCTGGGCTTCACCCATCTTGAGCTGCTGCCGATTTCCGAGCACCCCTTCGACGGTTCCTGGGGCTATCAGCCGCTCGGGCTCTACGCACCGACCGCCCGTCACGGCAGCCCGGCCGGCTTCCGCGAGTTCGTCAGCGCCTGCCACGGCGCCGGCCTGCGGGTCATCGTCGACTGGGTCCCGGCCCATTTCCCGACCGACGAACACGGTCTGAGTCGCTTTGACGGCGACGCGCTCTACGAGCATGCGGATCCCCGTGAAGGCATGCACCAGGACTGGGGCACGCTGATCTACAACTTTGGCCGCCGCGAAGTGAGCAACTACCTGATCGGCAACGCGCTGTTCTGGATCGAGCGTTACGGCGTCGACGGCCTGCGCGTCGATGCCGTGGCCTCGATGCTCTACCGCGACTACAGCCGCTCCGAAGGGCAGTGGGTCCCGAACGTGCATGGCGGCCGCGAGAACCTCGAGGCGGTCGCCTTCCTGCGCCGCATGAACGAGGCCCTCGGCCAGGAGCACCCGGCGGCCGACACCTACGCCGAGGAATCGACCGCCTGGCCGATGGTCAGCCGGCCGCCGTCGATGGGCGGCCTCGGTTTCCACTACAAGTGGAACATGGGCTGGATGCACGACGTGCTGTCCTACATGTCGCAAGACCCCATTTATCGCCGCTATCATCACAACAAGCTCAGCTTCGGGATGATGTACGCCTTCACCGAGAACTACGTCCTGCCGCTGTCGCACGATGAAGTCGTGCACGGCAAGGGCTCGCTGATCAACAAGATGCCCGGCGACACCTGGCAGAAATTCGCCAACCTGCGGTCGCTGTATGCCTTCATGTGGGCCCACCCGGGCAAGAAGCTGCTCTTCATGGGCGGCGAGTTCGGCCAGTGGAGCGAGTGGAATGAAGCCGTCTCGCTGGACTGGGCCTTGCTCGACTTTCCGAACCACGCCGGCGTGCGCAATCTGGTTCGCGACCTCAACAGCCTTTACCGCAGCCGTCCTGCCTTGCATGAGGTCGATTTCGAACCGGCGGGTTTCGAGTGGATTGCCGCCGACGATGCCGACAATTCGGTGGTCGCCTTCGTGCGCTGGACGCGTGACCGTTCGCGCGCCATGCTCTATGTGGGCAACTTCACGCCGGTCGTTCGCGAAGGCTACCGCATCGGCGTGCCGAATGCCGGCAAGTTCTACGAGCGCATCAACACCGACTCACAGCACTACGGCGGCAGCAACGTCGGCAACGGGGCCGACGGCCTGGTCGCCGAAGCGGTCTCTGCGCACGGCCGCGAATACTCGTTGAGCCTCACCCTGCCACCGCTCGGGGCACTGTACCTCGAATGGGTGCCATGAGCACCAACGGCGGGCTTGCCGTCGGGCGGCCGTCACCGCTCGGCGCGAGCTGGGACGGCCAGGGGGTCAACTTCGCGCTGTTTTCGGCGCATGCCGAAGCGGTCGAGCTGTGCGTCTTCGATGGCCAGGGGATGCGCGTCCTGCCCTTGCCACGGCGCAGCGACCAGGTCTGGCACGGCTACCTCGCCGGGGCCGCACCCGGCTTGCGCTACGCCTACCGGGTGCATGGCGCAGCAGCGCCCGAGCAGGGCCAGCGCTTCGACGCGCAACGCCTGCTGCTCGACCCCTACGCCCGCGAAGTCGTTGGCGATTTTTCCTGGCCAACGGCGGACGAGCCGGCGCACGGACTCGAGTGCCGCGTCGTCGATGAATGCTTCGACTGGGCCGGCGACACGCCGCCGGCGACCCCCTGGGCCGACACCGTGCTGCACGAAGTGCATGTCAAGGGCTTCAGCCAGCAACACCCGGAGGTGCCCGAGAAACTGCGCGGCACCTACGCCGGGCTGGCCACGCCGGCGATCATCGCGCATTTCCAGCGCCTTGGCGTCACTGCCGTCAGCCTGCTGCCGGTGCACCACTTCCTCGACGAGCAACGACTGGTCGGCGAAGGCCGGGTCAATTACTGGGGCTACAACACGCTCGCCTTCTTCGCTCCCGAACCGCGTTACGCGGCCAGGATCGACGGGCAATCGGTCATCGACGAGTTCAAGAGCATGGTCCGCGCGCTGCACGCCGCCGGCCTGGAAGTCATCATCGACGTGGTGTTCAACCATACTGCCGAGACTGACGAGTTCGGCCCGACGCTGTCCTTTCGCGGCATCGACAACCAGAGCTACTACCTGCTGCCGCCAGACAATCCTGCCGCCTACGTGAACTACAGTGGCTGCGGCAACACCTTCAACCTTACCCAGCCACGCGTCCTGCAGCTGGTGATGGACGCCCTGCGCTACTGGGTCGGCGTGATGCACGTCGACGGCTTTCGCTTCGACCTCGCGGCCGCACTGGCGCGCGACAGCGCCTTTCTCGCCGCCGTCCGCCAGGACCCGCTGCTGCAGAACGTCAAGCTCATCGCCGAGCCCTGGGACATGGGCCCCGATGGCTACCGGCTGGGCCGCTTCCTGCCCGGCTGGAGCGAATGGAACGACCGCTTCCGCGACGACGTGCGTGCCTTCTGGCTGACCGGAGAAGTCGGCGCCGGCGCCCTGGCACAACGACTGTCCGGGTCCAGCGAACTGTTCAGGGATGCCGGACGCGCACCCCAGGCCAGCGTCAACTTCCTTACCGCGCACGACGGCTTCACCCTGCGCGATCTGGTCAGTTACCAGGAAAAACACAACGCGCTCAACGGCGAGGAAAACCGCGACGGGCACGGTCACAATCTCTCCTGGAACTGCGGCGAGGAAGGCGAAAGCGACGATCCGGCCGTGCTCGAAAGACGCCGCCGCCTGCAGCGCGCGCTGCTGGCAACGCTGCTCGTTGCCCAGGGCGTACCGATGCTGCAGGGAGGCGACGAACTCGGCCGCACGCAGGGCGGCAACAACAACGCCTACTGCCAGGACAACGAAATGACCTGGCTCGACTGGCAAAACGCCGACCGCGAGCTGATCGACTACCTCGCCGGGCTGATCGGCCTGCGGCAGCGCTTCCCGCAACTGCGGGGGCTGAACTGGCTCAGCGGTGAAGCGAGCGGCGATGAACAGCCCGACGCGCTGTGGTGGCATCCGGCAGGCCGGCCAATGGGCGTCAGCGACTGGCAGTCGCACAAGCTCGGCGCATTCGGCCTGCAACTGGCCCCCGCAGCGAGCGAGGACAGGCCTGCGGCGAAAGGCGCAACCCTGCTCTGCCTGATCAATCGCGACGAGATACCGGTTCCCTTCCTGCTCCCGCCAGGCGTCTGGAAACAGCTCTGCGACAGCAGCGCACAAACGCCCTTTGCGCACTGCCGACGCGAGAAGACCAGCCCGGTCGCGGCACGCAGCGTGCAGTTGCTCAGCCTGGAGTGAGACCGTCGGGCGGCGTGGCAGCGGTCAGCAAGCGGGCCGCCGCGCGCCGATCGTCGCTACGCCGCGGGCTCGCTTGCGCGCTTCTCGCGCTGAGCGCTGCGGCGACTGACGCCGAGACCATCACTGGCGCCCGGTATGCGGCGCCAGTCGAGCGCTATGGCCATTTCGCACTTGGCCGACCCCACGAATATGCCCGCCTGACGGTGAGCACCACCGCCGGCCAGCGCCATTCGCTCGAACTTCCCGACGACGAAGTGTTCGAGGACCTGGCGCCGCGCCTGCTCACCCTGGCCGCCGGCGAGCCGCCAGAACTCCTGGTGATCGTCAGCCAGCGCCACAGCGGGTCGCGCCTGGCCCTGATCGGCTTGCATGACGGCCGCCTCGAAATCGGCGCGCAATCGCCGCCCATCGGCACACCCATGCGCTGGCTGAACCCGGTCGGCGTTGCCGATCTCGACGGCGACGGGCAAGCCGAAATCGCCGCAGTCACCACGCCACATCTCAGCGGCACGCTGCGCATCTACCGGCGCACAGGAAGACAGCTGCTCGAAATCGCCGCCCTGGCCGGCGTTTCCAATCACATCTACGGATCCTCCGAGCTTGGCCTGGCGATGCCAGTCTCCATCGCCGGGCGAATGCAGCTGCTGGTCCCCGACCCGACACACCGCCGCCTGCGCCTCATCGCGCTGCAAGACGGGCAGCTGGTGGAGACGGCCCACTGCCCGCTCGCCGCGCCGCTGACCGGCGCAGTCAGGCAGACCTCAGCGAC
>LBIU01000341.1 GCA_000987445.1 Candidatus Accumulibacter adiacens
AGGTGCCGCCGCGAATCATGCTCTCCTGGTACCACGGCCAGCACCGCGACGAGCGGCGCGCAGCCACGAGCGAAGCGCTGACCGAAGCGCTGACCGAAGAACCCACCACCGCGCCCCCCATCCGCCCGGGCGAGCGCTGGCGCTTCACCGTGCGCTTGAAACGGCCGCACGGCAACGCCAATCCGCACGGTTTCGACTACGAGGCCTGGCTCTTCGAGCGCGGGCTGCGGGCGACTGGCTATGTGCGCCCGAAAGGGGTGGCGCAGCGCCTCGATGACTTCGTCTTCGGGCCTGGCTATGTGATCGAGCGCCTTCGCGAGCGGATTCGCCGCTCCTTCCGCGCCGCCTTGCCGGAGGCGCCGTACGCGGGGATTCTCGCCGCGCTGGCGATCGGTGACCAGCAGGCGATTTCGGCAGAGCAATGGCGCGTCTTCCGGCAGACCGGCGTGACCCATCTGATGTCGATCTCCGGGCTCCACGTGACCATGGTCGCCGCGTTGTTTGCGGCGCTGGTCGGCTGGCTGTGGCGGCGTAGCGAAGGCTTGATGTTGCTGCTGCCGGCGCCGAAGGCGGCGATCGCCGCCGGCTGGCTGGCGGCTTTCGGCTACGCCCTGCTGGCCGGATTTGCGGTACCGACGCAGCGGACGCTCTACATGTTGAGCGTCGTCGCGCTGGCGCTGTGGTCGGGGCGCAATCTCGGCGCCAGCCGCAGCCTTCTGCTGGCGCTGTTGCTGGTGCTGCTGCTCGATCCCTGGGCGGTGTTGTCGCCAGGTTTCTGGCTCTCGTTTGCCGCCGTCGGCCTGCTCTTCTTCGTCGGCACGGCGAGGGTCGGCGTGCGGCGTGGCTGGCGCGCGACCCTGACCCACTGGGGGACGACGCAGTGGGCGGTGACGATCGGTACGCTGCCCTTGCTGTTGCTGCTCTTCCAGCAGTTCTCGCTGGTTTCGCCGCTGGCCAATGCGTTGGCGATTCCCGTGGTCAGCTTCCTGATCACACCGCTGGCGCTGCTCTATGCGCTCCTTCCCTGGCCGCCGCTGGTGCAGCTCGACCACTGGCTGTTGTCGGCGCTGATGGTCTTTCTGGAATGGCTCGCGCGCTGGCCGCTCTGGCAACAGCCGGCACCACCATTGGCGGCGACGCTACTGGCTCTGCTCGGCGTCCTGTGTCTGCTGTTGCCGCGCGGATTTCCGGCGCGCTGGCTCGGTGTCTGTCTGCTGCTGCCGGCACTGTTCTGGCCGGCCGCCCGGCCGGCGCCCGGCGAGGCCTGGGTCGATGTGCTCGACGTCGGCCAGGGGCTGGCGGTCGTCGTACGTACGGCCGAGCACGCCTTGCTCTACGATACCGGGCCGCTGTACAGCGCCGAGTCCGACGCCGGACAGCGCATCGTCGTCCCCTACCTGCGGGCGATCGGCGTCAAGCGGCTCGATGCGCTGATCGTCAGCCATCGCGACAAGGATCATGCGGGGGGCCTG
Source organism: Candidatus Accumulibacter adiacens (assembly GCA_000987445.1). Lineage (GTDB taxonomy): Bacteria > Pseudomonadota > Gammaproteobacteria > Burkholderiales > Rhodocyclaceae > Accumulibacter > Accumulibacter adiacens. The sequence continues at coordinate 1,473 of LBIU01000341.1, forward strand.
GTCGCCATCCGCGACAGCGTGCCGGTCGGGCGCCTGCTCAGTTCGCTGCCCGAACTGGACGGCGAACTCTGCGTGGCCGGTCAGGCCTGGGAGTGGGATGGCGTTCGCTTCATGATGCTGCACCCGGACGCGGCTGCCTACCAGAGCCCGACCAGCAAGACCAACAACATGAGCTGCGTGTTGCGCCTTGAAAACGCCTTCGGCAGCGTGTTGCTCACCTCGGACATCGAGGCCCGCGACGAGCAGCAACTGCTCGCACGCGCGCCGGAGTGGTTGCCCAGCGAGATCCTGCTGGTGCCGCATCACGGCAGCGGCACCTCATCGACGCCGGCCTTCGTGGCCGCTGTTGCTGCCCGCGACGTCATCATTCCCGTTGGCTACCGCAACCGCTATCAGCATCCACGAGCGGACGTCGTCGCGCGTTACGCCGGCAGTCGGGTGTGGCGCAGCGATGCCGACGGTGCGGTGCGCATCGAACTCGCGGGCGGGCTTTCCCTGAGCGCTTATCGCCGCGAGCATCGGCGGTACTGGCACGGACAGTGAGCGGAAGACGCAGGGCAAAGCGTCTCTCGCCTGCCGCCGCCGGTCGCCTACGTCCTTGCCGGGCAAGCGCACTGCCAGCGGTAGGGGTTTGGCAGTTACAATGGCTGATGCCTGCGAGATCACGATTTCCTGGGGTGTGCGAGTGGCTTCGCGCACCGCGTAGCTCCCCCCGATGAAGATCGATGGCGGTCGCTTCCCCGCAGGCATTATCCGGCTTTGCGGAGCGCGATGGCCAGAAGGAAGGGTCATCCTGCGGCCGACCTTGACCGTGCTGCTGGCGATCTTGCTGCTCGCCGCCACCGCGCTGCATGCCGTTGGCCTGCCGCCGCTCAACGTCGAGAATCCCCTCGCCGAGCCGCGGTTCGAGTCGGTCGGTGTCGGCATCATCCCGCGCGACGTGGTCCCGACCATGGCCCAGGACCGCGCCGGCTTCCTGTGGATTGCGACTGGCGACGGTCTGGTGCGCTTCGATGGCTACCGTTTTCGCCCGCAGGAACGCGAGAGTGCGGACCCCGCGGCGCGCAATCTGGGCTGGATACGCGCTCTCCTGGCGGGCAGCGATGGCCGGCTGTGGATCGGTACCGAGTGGGAGGGTCTGGCGGTCTATGACCCGGCGACCGAGAAAGTCACCGCCTGGCACGGCAAGGGTGAAGAGAGCGATGAACAGAACGGTGCTCGGAAGGCCAGAGCCCTGCCGACGATTCGCGCCCTGGCCGAGGATCTCGACGGCAGCATCTGGGCAGGCCTCGAGGGCGGCGGGCTCGAACAGTTCGATCTGAAAAGCGGCCACGTCGCCCGCTACCGACACGCGCCGCAAGCGGGCAGCCTGCCCGACGATCGCGTGCAGGCGCTGCTCGTCGACCGCCAGGGGACCCTGTGGGTGGGCAGCTGGGCCGGCTTGAGCCGCCGCC
>LBIU01000342.1 GCA_000987445.1 Candidatus Accumulibacter adiacens
GCCATTCAAGGATCAGGCCTTCGAGTTCCTGGTCTTCCAGGGCGGCGCCATCGACCGCGTCACACGCCTGCTGGCGTCTGGAATCGAAGTACAGAACGCCGATGGCAGCTTCCTCCGTTTCATCGCCAACGACCCGGCCTTGGCGCAGGAGTACGCCGAGTTCCGACGCATCGCGACTCACCTGCGCTGGCTGAACGACAACCGCAAGCTGTTCGTCCGCACGCTGATCTTCGAGGCGCCGATAGCGCCGGCGCTGGAGGTCGCACCAAACGCAGCCGACTTCATCAATGCCGAGAAGGACGGCCTGCAGTGGCGGCAGAACGCCGACGGCGCTTACCAATTGACGCGCTTTCAGGCCGGGCGCGTCGTGGTGATGAACGTCGATCCCATGTCGCTCAGCAACCAGGCACGTTTCGAGCTCAACGAGCGCATCAAGCGCAACCCGCGCGGCTTCGTCTTCCTCGATGTGCGAGCGGACGGCCCTGGCGGCGATTTCGCCATCCGCGGCGCGATCAAGCTGCGCAGCATGCTGCAGATGCTGGCCTTCGTCGCCAACGGCGCGCGTGCAGTTCCAGAGTTCGATGTCACGCCCGACCCACGCACCGGAGCAACCGCGGAGAACCCCCGCTCGGCACTGCATATCGAGATCTCCGAGCAGGCACCGGCAAGGACAATCGCTTCGATCGACTTTGCGGGACGCGCCTACAGTGTCGGCGACACGCAGTGGGACCGCGCCACGTTCGCCATGCTCGGCGATCTTTTCCAGACCGCCGTCGGCGAGGTCAAGGGGGTCGACCTGCCCATCACCATTTCGAAGTGAGCACCGCGGGCGCCGCCGCCAGCGCCGTGTGCCAGCGCACAGCGGCCGCACAGGAGTTTGCTGACGACGCAATGCCGGGCTTCTCGGCTGCTTGATTTGCTGTCATAGTGAATAAGCCCTCGGCCCACTCGAAAGGAGTTCTTCATGAAGACCCTGCATTCGCTCGTCGCCCTCGCCCTCATGGCCCTCGTCTCGCTGGTTTCCGCCGCCGAAGGTCTGGTCGTCGTCAAGAGTCCCTATAGCGTGCTCGAGACCATGGACCGCTTCGAGAAAGTCGCCAAGGAACGCGGACTCACCGTATTCTCGCGCATCGATCACGCCGCGGGCGCAGCCAAGATCGGCAAGTCCCTGCGCGCCACACAGGTCATCATCTTCGGCAATCCCCAGGGCGGCACACCGTTCATGGAATGCGCACAAACGGTCGGCATCGATCTGCCGCTCAAGGCGCTGATCTGGGAGGACGACCGTTCGCAGGTCTGGCTGGGCTACAACGATCCGCTGTATATCGCCCAGCGGCACGGCGTCGCGCAGTGCCCGGTCGCCGAGAAGCTGCGCCAGGCCCTGGCCGGCCTGGCGGAAGCCGCGCTCGCACCCTAGCCCGCTTTCTGCCTCGGCCCGCAGGGCATCCGCGCCCATGCCCTCTCGGCCGCCGCGATCAAGACACGAACCGCCTCCGGGATCGGCAATCTATCGTGTCCGCTCGCCGGCAAGGCCCACAGCGCGCCGCGGCGCCGCGGCATGATCATCGACGAAGTCGGCAACGCCGCCGCGTTCATGCGCTCCGACCTGGCCCGCGCGATCCAAGGCGCTTGCAGAACACCAGCGAGCCGATGGCGAGCAAGACCAGCATCAAGGTCGGAGGCACGGGAAGCGAGCCACCGCTGCCTGCGTCCGTATCCACCGTAATGGCGGTCATGCTCAGGTCAAGATCGGCCGATCCCGGCAACGGAGCACCACCGCTGGCAGCGAACGTCAGGCCGGTCACGAATGCGGTCGGATCGCCCGGTAGCAGTCCCAGCAACTCATCAATCCCCTGGATGACGAAACGGTTGAGGTTGGTCAAGCCAAGGCCGGAGAAGTCGAATGTCGTGCCAACGGTCAAGAGGCGAGGAGACTGACCGCCGATCACAAGCTCCAGGGTGCTACCGTCAAGCAGTAGGCCTTGTTCGGGTATCAGCACGCTGTCGAAGAAGACGCCTGCGCTGCCGATTTCATACGCGTAGCCAACGGCGACCACCGGGTCCACAAAGATCGGGCTGCTGCCGCCAAGCCCGTCCGGGTCTACGCTCAGTGGGATGCGGAAACATCCGATGCTCGGCGAGGCACACGAGAACGTCTCGACAACCGGATTCTCTGGCGTCTGTCCGAGCGCCGGCGGTGGTGGGGCCGTCTCGGTGATCGTGGCGAAGACCTGGTTGAACACATCGATAATGGCCGGATAGCTCAGTCTGTCTTCGAGGGTGTAGCCGACCGCGTTGCCGCCCTGGAAATAGTAGTTGGAGTTTGGTTCGGAAGCGGAAACGACCCGAGTGCCAATATAGTAGGGTCCGGTGCCACCAAAATTTCTCCACGGACTTGTCGGTTCGCCAGTCGTCTTGTCTATGTCGCGAAGCAACCTCAACTCTTCCTGATAGCCTGAAAATAGAAAACCGTTGTTCGCAGGCAAGGACACCGTCGGGTTGTCGCTGTCGGTGATATAAGCATTGAATACCTCATAGCCATATTGCTGGAAGCTGGTCGTTATCCCTTGCGCAGAGTCGACCTGGTAGTTGACGCCGAGGACGTTGGTGTCCAGCACATCGTGCGATGAGGAGAGGAACTGATAGTCGACTGTCAGCAGAGCTGCGTTTGCCGAAAACGACGACACGGCCAAGAGCAGGCCGGCAATTCGAGTGCGTAACATCTGGATGGACTCCTTTACGGTTCGTGAGCGAAGAATGGAAATACTTCTCAACATCATCCACTATGACAGAGTGGGTACTCCGTTATCGTTAAGCAAAAGTCACGCCAGGAAAGAAAACTCACCCTGCTTGAGTTGTTTTATCAACGTCTTGAAAATCGTACTTGCGCGCTGAAGAAAGCCAAGCCATGTCAGCGTGTAAAGTATTCCGACAGACCAGCAAGCGTGCTCACCCATTAGCCGGCCCCGGTCGGACCACGCCAACTCTGATACCCTGGGCCGATGGCCACAAGTCAATCCCCCCGATACCTTGCAGCCTGCGCAATGGGGGTCGTGCATGCTGCCTCATGCGCGCGCTGTAAGGAAACTCCCCTGGCGCTCGACCAAGGCGGGACGGTCAACCGGAGAACAACAAGATGCACGCCACCCTACCGCTTCTCGCGATCAGCACCTTCCCGGCCTTGCGCCGGCGCTCGGTCGAAACACTGCAGGTCAATCTTGGCTATCGCTGCAATCAGAGCTGCCTGCATTGCCACGTCAATGCCGGTCCGCAGCGCAAGGAGGAAATGACCGTCGAGACGATCGACGCCCTGCTGGTCTTCATTGCCGCCAGCCCTGAAGTCACGGTGCTCGACCTGACCGGCGGCGCGCCGGAACTGAACCGGCATTTCCGCCGCCTGGTGGTCGCCGCCCGGCAACGCGGCCTGCGGGTCATCGACCGCTGCAATCTGACCATCCTCGAGGAGCCAGGCCATGAGGATCTGGCGGATTTCCTGGCCGAACATGGGGTCGAGGTCGTCGCCTCACTGCCCTGCTATCTCGAAGAGAACGTCGACCGACAGCGCGGCAAGGGCACTTTCGACGCCAGCATCCGCGGCCTGCAACGACTCAATGCCTTGGGCTACGCGGCGCCCGACAGCGGCCTGATCCTGAATCTGGTCTTCAACCCGCAAGGGCCGACCCTGCCGCCGCCGCAGGAAGCGCTCGCTGCTGCCTACCGCGAGCATCTCGGGCAGCACTTCGGCATCGTCTTCAACGAGTTGTTCACGCTCAGCAACATGCCGATCCAGCGCTTCGGGTCGATGCTCATCTCGAAAGGTCAGTTCAACAGTTATATGCAACTGCTGCGCGGCGCCCATCGCGACGACAACGTCGAACAGGTGATGTGCCGCAACCTGCTGTCGATCGACTGGCAGGGCTATCTCTACGATTGTGACTTCAACCAGCAGCTCGGCCTGCCCCTCGGCGAAGCCGAGGGCAAGCCCGGGCAGCCACGCCTGCACATCACCGAGGTCAGCGCCGCGGCCCTCGAAGGGCGCGCCATCCGCGTCGCCGATCACTGCTATGGCTGTACGGCGGGACAGGGGTCGAGTTGCGGCGGCGCGCTCGGCGAGGAAGTCGCCGCGGCGCCGACTTGCGGCAGCTGATCGTGAATTCAAGAACGCCGGCCAGGCATCGAAGAACAACAGCGACACACCGGACGACCATGCGGTCGACTGGCACCACAAGATCGGAAAGGCTGCAATGACGACTCGACGACTGCTGCTGATTGCAGCCCTGGCTGGCCTGCTGATAGCCTACTTCGCGCTCGACCTCGGTCGCTTCCTGAGCATCGACTACTTCAAGAGCCAGCAGGAGGCAATCGAAGCCTGGCGCGCAGCGCAGCCGGTGAAGGCAGGCTTGCTGTTCTTTGTCGCTTACGTGGCCGTGACCGGCCTGTCGCTACCGGGTGCCGCGGTGATGACCCTCGCCGGCGGCGCCGTCTTCGGTCTCTTCTGGGGCTTGCTGCTGGTCTCCTTTGCCTCGTCGCTGGGCGCCACCCTGGCCTTCCTGGCGTCGCGCTTCCTGTTGCGCGACTGGGTGCAAAAGCGCTTCGGCGACCGCATGCGAGCCATCAACGCCGGCATCGACAAGGAGGGCGGCTTCTACCTGTTCACCCTGCGTCTGGTGCCACTCTTCCCCTTCTTCGTCATCAATCTGGTAATGGGGCTGACGCCGCTCAAGACGCGCACCTTCTACTGGGTCAGCCAGCTCGGCATGCTGGCCGGCACGCTGGTCTATGTGAACGCCGGCACACAGCTGGCCAGGATCGACTCGCTGGCCGGCATTCTCTCGCCGGCGCTGCTCGGATCCTTTGTTCTGCTCGGCATCTTTCCGCTGCTAGCCAAGAAGATCGTCGACGCCCTGGCGGCCCGGAAAGTCTATGCGGGGTGGAAGAAGCCGGCGCGCTTCAATCGCAATCTGATCGTCATCGGTGCCGGTTCGGCAGGACTGGTCACCGCCTATATCGCCGCGGCGGTCAAGGCCAAGGTGACGCTGATCGAAAAACACAAACTCGGTGGCGACTGCCTGAACACCGGTTGCGTGCCGTCGAAAGCGGTGATTCGTTCGGCCAAACTGCTCTCGCACATGCAACGCGCGCAGGAATTCGGCATCCGCGAAGCCAGGGCAGAGTTCGATTTCTCCGAGGTAATGGAGCGGGTGCAACGGGTGATCAAAACGGTCGAACCGCATGACTCGGCCGAGCGTTACAGCGAGCTCGGCGTCGAAGTGATCGCCGGCAGCGCCAGGATCGTCTCGCCATGGGAAGTCGAGTTCGTTCGCAGCAGCGGCGAGCACGAGCGGCTGACGACGCGCAGCATCGTCATCGCCACTGGCGGCCGGCCCTTCGTGCCGCCGCTACCGGGCATTGAAGAGGTCGGCTACTACACCTCCGACACCATCTGGGAGCTGCGCCAACTGCCGCGCCGGCTGCTGGTCCTCGGCGGCGGCCCGATCGGTTGCGAACTGACGCAGGCCCTCGCCCGTTTCGGCGCGCAGGTGACCCAGGTGCAGCAGGGGCCACGGATCATGGTCCGCGAAGATCCTGAAGTCTCGGAAATGGTCACCCAGCGCTTCCGCGACGAAGGCATCACCGTGCTGCTCGATCACCAGGCGAAAGCCTTTGTCGTCGAGGACGGCGCGAAGATCCTGCTCGCCGAACACGACGGCCAGGAAGTGCGTATTCCCTTCGACGCCATGCTGGTCGCCGTCGGCCGAACGGCCAACCTGAGCGGTTACGGCCTCGAGGAACTGGGCATCGCCGCGGATCGGACGATAGCGACCAACGACTTCCTGCAAACGAAATACCCGAACATCTACGCCGCCGGCGACGTCGCCGGGCCCTTCCAGTTCACCCACACGGCTGCGCACCAGGCCTGGTACGCGGCGGTCAATGCGCTCTTCGATCCCTTCAAGAAGTTCCGCACCGACTACTCGGTGATCCCCTGGGCGACTTTCGTCGAACCCGAAGTGGCCCGCGTCGGACTCAACGAGACCGACGCCAGGGCGCGCAACATCCCCTACGAAGTGACGCACTACGGCATCGACGATCTCGACCGGGCGATCGCCGACGGCGAAGCGCATGGCTTCATCAAGGTACTCACCGTCCCCGGCAAGGATCGGATTCTCGGCGTGACCATCGTCGGTGAGCACGGCGGCGACCTGATCGCCGAATATGTGCTGGCCATGCGCCACGGCATTGGCCTGAACAAGATTCTCGGCACCATCCACATCTACCCGACACTCGCCGAAGCCAACAAGTACGTCGCCGGCAACTGGAAGAAAGCACATGCCCCGCAGAAACTGCTCGCCTGGGTGGCGCGCTTCCACGCCTGGCGCCGCGGCTAGGCAGCCGCGCCAGTAGCACGGCGGCCAATCCCGCCTGCGTGATGCAGGAGGAGTGGCCGCCGATCACGGCCCGAAGCTTGGCGCAGCCTAGACCCGTGCTGCGGCCAGCGCCTGGTTGAAGGTCGCGCTGGGGCGCAGCACCGCCTTGCACTTCTCCGCATCGGCCATGTAGTAGCCACCGATGTCGACCGGCTGGCCCTGCACTGCCTGAAACTCTTCGACAATCTTCGCTTCGTTCTCGGTCAGCGCCTTGGCCAGAGGGGTGAAATGTGCGGCCAATTCCTGGTCCTCGGTCTGTGCGGCCAGCGCCTGTGCCCAGTACATCGCGAGATAGAACTGGCTGCCACGGTTGTCGAGTTCGCCGGTACGCGGCGAAGGCGACTTGTTGTTGTCGAGCAGCTTGCCGGTCGCATCATCCAACGTCTTGGCAAGAATCGTGGCCTTGCCGTTGCCGGTCTTGAGGCCCAGGTCCTCGAGCGAGACGGCCAGCGCCAGGAACTCGCCGAGCGAATCCCAGCGCAGATGGTTTTCCTCGACCAGCTGCTTGACATGCTTCGGCGCCGAACCGCCGGCGCCGGTTTCGTACATCCCGCCACCGGCCATCAAGGGGACGATGGAGAGCATCTTGGCGCTGGTACCCAGCTCCATGATCGGGAACAGGTCGGTCAGGTAGTCACGCAGGATGTTGCCGGTCACCGATATGGTATCGAGGCCGCGCATGACACGCTC
>LBIU01000343.1 GCA_000987445.1 Candidatus Accumulibacter adiacens
GATCGTATTCGCACCGGCAGCGATGGTGCGGTCGGCGTGACCCTGTCCGACGATACCTTGCTCACCGCGGGGCCAAACAGCACGCTGCTGATCAACGCGTTCGCGTTCAATACCACCACCGAGGAGGGCAGCCTGCTGGCGACCCTGCTCCGGGGGACGCTCAGCGTGGTCACCGGCCTGATTGCCAAACAGACACCGGAGAAGGTGCAGTTCAAGACGCCGAACGTGGTGCTCGGCGTCCGGGGCACCGAGTTCATCATCGAAACGCGCGGAGAAGGCCAATGAGGAGCGCTGGCTGCCTGTGCGGGCTGCTCTTCTCGCTGACGCTGGCCGCCTGTGCGCCATTCTCCGATCGCGTCGTCCTCTTGCCCGGGCCGGACGGGCGTACCGGCGCGCTGCTGGTCAGTGCCGACGGCGAAGAAAAAGTGCTCAGCGAGCCCTATGCCGATGCCCAGGTTGCTGATGGCAAGGTCCATCTGCTCAAGACCAGCCCGGGCATGGTTGCTGACGACTACGGTGCGCTGCTCGCCATGCAGCCTGCCCGGCCACGCCGCTTCGTCGTCCATTTCGAGCCCGGGACGAGCGTGCTGACGCCGGCGTCGCAAACCCTGCTGGCAGGCATGCGCGCGCAGTGGGCGACCCTGCCCGCGGGCGAGGCGGTGGTCATCGGGCACACCGACCGGGTCGGTGCGCTCGAGGCCAACGACCGGCTGTCCCTGCAACGCGCCGCCCTGGTGCGCGACATGCTGGTCAGCGCCGGCATCGCTGCCGAGGCGATTGCGGTGGCTGGACGCGGCGAGCGCGCGCCGGCAGTCATGACCGCCGACGAGGTTGCCGAAGCCCGCAACCGGCGCGTTGAAATCAAACTCCGTTGAGGTGAGAGTCGCGCCAGCGACTCGCCGCAAGTGGCTTGGCGAGTTCCGGCGCCGGCTGACCGCAATCCTTCTGCGCGACCTGCCGGGCGTTGTGCTGCTCGGAGTCTTGCTCGCGCACAGCCTGCACTATCTGGAGATCGCTCCGCTGCAACGTCTGGAAGCGGTCCTCTACGACGCCCGCGTGCGCTTTTTCGCGTCGGCGTCGATGGACGAGCGGATCGTCATCGTCGATATCGACGAGCGTTCGCTGGCCGAGCTCGGGCGCTGGCCGTGGAGCCGGCTGCGGCTGGCCGAACTGGTCGAGCGCATTTTCGGCGACTACGGCGCCTTGCTGCTGGGCCTGGACGTGATCCTGGCCGAGCCGGACGAGAGTTCCGGCCTGGCGTCGCTGCAGGCGCTGGCGAGCGGCCCGCTGCGCGGCAATGACGGTTTTCTGGCGGCGCTGGAGGACTTGCGGCCGAGCCTGGACTACGACGCTCGCCTCGCCGACGCCATTGCTCGCTATCCGGTGATCCTCGGTTTTCATCTTTCCAGGGGGGCCACTGCGGCCAGCAGTGGCGCCTTGCCGACGCCGCTGTCGAGCGACCTGGCGCCGGGCACGCTGGGCGTGCTCGGCAGCTGGACGGGCTACGGCGGCAACCTGCCGGCTCTCCAGGAAGCCGCCATGGGCGCCGGCTTCCTCAATGCGCCGGTCGATGGCGATGGCGTGACGCGGCGCGCCTGGTTGCTGGCCAGCGTTGCCGGGCGGCTGTATCCGGCGTTGGCACTGGCCATGGCGCAGGTCCTGCTGGGCAATGCCCGACTACAGCTGCAGTTTTCCGAGCCGCCGCCCTGGTTGGCGGGCGGCGCGGTCGAGGGAACGGCGATCGAGGCTCTGGAGCTGCTCGGCGCGCGTGGCACGCTGCGCATCGCCAGCGATCGCCAGGCCGGGGTGCTGCTGCCTTTTCGGGGTCCCGAGGGAAGTTTTGCCTACCATTCCGCCGCCGATGTGCTGGCCGCTCGCCTGCCCGATGAGCGCCTGCGTGGCCGTGTCGTCCTGCTCGGGACCACCGCCCCGGGGCTGCTCGACCAGCGCGTCACGCCGCTGGGCGAGGCCTACCCGGGTGTCGAAGCGCATGCCAACCTGTTGTCGGCGATGCTCGACGGCCGCCTGCTGCAGTCGCCCGCCTGGACGCCGGTGGCGGCGGCCGGCCTGTTGCTGATTGTCGGCAGCGGCCTGCTGTTCGCCCTGCCGCGGCTGTCGCCGCTGTCGGCGGCCGGCGTGACGCTGGCCACGCTGCTGCTGGTGGTCCTCGGCAACCTGGCGGTCTGGGCGTTCGCGCAACTGCTGCTACCGATCGCCGGACTTCTGGTGCTGGTGCTCGGCTTGTTCGTGCTGCAGCTCTTCGTCGGCTATTTGCTCGAACAGCGGGGAAAGCGGCGTCTGACGCAGCTCTTTGGTCAGTACGTGCCGCCGGAGCTGGTCGAGGAGATGAGCCGCGATCCGCAGCACTACAGCATGGCCGGGCGCAGCGCCGAGCTGACCGTTCTCTTTGCCGACGTGCGCGGCTTCACCCCCCTTGCCGAGAGCATGCCGCCGGGTGAGCTGGCGCAGTTGATGAACGATTACCTGTCGGCAGTCACCGACGTCATTCGTGCGCATCGGGG
>LBIU01000344.1 GCA_000987445.1 Candidatus Accumulibacter adiacens
GCCCTGGGCGCCAGCGTCTGCGCACTTGTCCACTCGCGGAGCGCCGAGTTCAATTCGCCGAGAAATACGTCCGATTCAAGCGGTTTGATCAGGTAGCGCACCGCGCCCAGCGACAGCGCCAGTTTCTGGTCGTCGGGTGTTTTGTAAGTGGCGGAATAGAAGACAAACGGGATCGCTCTTAGCGTTTCATCTTGCATCCATGCGCGGCACAGGGAAAAACCATCCATGTTTGGCATCAGCACATCCGACACGACAATGTCAGGTGGGTTGCGCCGGGCCGCCAACAGCGCTTCCAGGCCGTCACACGCGGTCGTTACCCGGTAGCCGTGCCCCTCCAGCAACACCTTGAGGAAATAGCGATTCTCCTCGATGTCTTCGACGATCAGCACATGTGTCATCGCTCGCCGCCGTGCTTCCGACGTCCCGCCTTTGCCGCCGCAGCCACTTGCGCGGCAAAAGTCTCCGGATTGATCGGTTTCTCAAGGTAATCGTCACAACCGGCTTGCAGCGACCTTGCGCGGTCGCCATTCATGGCGTAAGAGGTGACGGCAACGATCGGCACTTCATCGAGCGCGGGGTTCTGGCGCAATGCCTGCGCCACTGCGTAGCCGTCCATCTGGGGCAACTGGATGTCGAGCAGGATCACGTCCGGCACCGCGGCGCTCGCAAGGGCGATGCCTTCGGGGCCGCTGCGCGCCTCTCGGATTTGATGTCCGTCGGCTTCCAGCAGGTAGCGAACCAGGTAGAGGTTCTGCTCGTTGTCCTCGATCACCAGCACCTTCATGACACCTTCTTTTCGCAAGGTAAGGTCAGTGCAAAACAACTGCCTTGGCCCCATTCACTCTCGACCGATATGTGGCCGCCCATTGCTTCGACCAGACTCCGGGAAATCGCGAGCCCCAAGCCGGTCCCTTCTCGAAGTCCCGGCAGCCCGGTCTCGATCTGGCTGAAAGGCCGAAAGAGCTTGTCCATATCTTCGATCTTGATGCCCACACCCGTATCGGTGACCGCGACAACGAAGGAATCACCCTCTTTGCGACAGGACAGATTGATGCAGCCTCTTTGCGTAAACTTGAGCGCGTTCGAGAGCAGGTTGTTGAGCACCTGCTCCAGGCGGCGCCTGTCTCCGATAACCATGGCCTCATTCTCGGTGATATCGAGGCCGAAGGCCAGCCCGCGGCGTTCGGCCAGCGGCCCGAATACCTCACCCAGCCGGGCGATCAATGCGCGCAGGTCGAGTCGCTCGTGCGCGATGTGCAACTCGCCTGCTTCCACCTTGGAGATGTCGAGGACGTCGCTGATCAGCGCAAGCAGGTGGCGCGAGGCGTTGCGCACGATGTCAAGCTGCTTTTCCTGCTCGGCGTTGAGCGGGCCAGGCAGTTTCTGCAGCAGGATGCCGGTGAAGCCGATGATGGAATTGAGCGGCGTGCGCAGTTCGTGCGACATCGTCGCCAGAAAGGTCGACTTGACCCGGTCGGCAGCCTCGGCGCGGAGCTTTGCCGCTTCCAGCTCAGCGGTTCGTTCGAGCACCCGCTGTTCGAGGTTTGCGGCGTGCTGTTGCAGTTCCTCATGCAGGCGGCGGACTTCGCCCTCCGCCTGCTTGCGCTCGCTGATGTCGCGGCTGACGGTGGCCCAACCGACGATCTCGCCGCTGGCGTCGCGGACACTGAAGAGATAGTAGAACATCCAAATCGGCTCACCGGTCTGGAAGTGGCGCAGGCG
>LBIU01000345.1 GCA_000987445.1 Candidatus Accumulibacter adiacens
TCCAGCCCGGAGAGCGCCTGCGCGATCAGGGTCAGCGAGGTTGGGCAGACATCCGGGCAATAGGTATAGCCGAAGTACAGCAAGACGAGCTTGCCGCGATAGTCGGTGAGTGCGACCGGCCCTTGCGGCCCCCGTAGCATGAAGTCGCCTGCCGCTGGCTTGACCGCTGTTGCCAAGCGGGCAGGCGACTGGGCCGCGGCGCTGGTCGCTGGCGGTCGCGGTTCCCAGAAGGCGATCAGGAAGATCAGCGTGCTACTCAGCACGACGATCAAGGCGATCAACAGCGCGCGGGTGGTCATGCGCACGCCGGCCTCAGTTGCTGCTCTGGAAGCGGAATGGCACCGCCAGCAGGGCCTTGCCGGTATCGACCAGCACGGTGGCATCCCATTCCATGCTCCCGGTGATGCATACCGGCAGGCTGGCCACACCCGCGAAGCGCTGACGGTTGCTCGGCTCTCGCGCCAGCTGCGGCCGGTTATAGCCCATTTTCATTTCGGTGCCGGCGAAATCGACCTCGACGCTGCGTACCTCGCTGCCGGTGACCGTCGCCTGCAGTTGCAGTGGCTTCAGCGATGGGACCGGGCGTGGTTCGATCGCGAACTCGAGTTGGGCGCCGTCAGGCAGGCTTGTCACGCACGACTGCCGGTTCAGGTTGCAGTGCGATAGCGGTAGCTCGATATCTGCCTTCGGGCTGAGCAGCGGTGCCAGCTTGTAGCCGATGACGCCGAGGATGGCGAGAGCGAGCAGGATCGCGGCGTCGAGCAGCAGGTTCTTGGTCATCGAGGAACTATCGGCTCCGTGGCGGTCAGCTGCAGGTCGATCACGCAGATGCCAGCTTCTTTGAGGTATCAGGGGCCGTGCGGCGTCAGCGAGCACGTGTCGCGCAGCGACATGGCAAGCCCGAGAAAACGGCAAGCCCGCCAAAATGGCAAGCACGCCATTGTGGGAAGGCACGGCGCGGCAAAACTTGATTTGCCTCAAATTATCGCGCAGCGCTTGTCCGCACAATGTGCGGCATATTGCCGCAGTGGTGCCCGCAGTGTTGCCATAGGGCGCGGCGATAGGGACGGGAAAGCCAAACCCCAATTGCTCAAAGGGAGAGAGAGAATGGAATTTCGCATGAAGCAAGTCGCGTCGTTGCTGCTGGTCGCAGGACTCGGCTTCGCAGCTTCCGGCAGCAGCTATGCTGCCGAATCACTACAGGACGTGATGAAGCGTCGGAGCCTTTCGCAGCAGGATCTGCTGGCTGCCGCCAAGACCTACGTGCCGACCGGAAAGCGCGACGAGTTCATCGCTTTTTCGTCCGGGGGACAGTCGGGGCAGATCATTGTCTACGGCATTCCGTCGATGCGTATCCTCAAGTATATCGGCGTGTTCACACCGGAACCCTGGCAGGGCTACGGCTTCGACGAGAGCTCGAAGGCGGTTCTCGCGCAAGGCAAGATCGACGGCAAGGACATCACCTGGGGCGATACGCACCACCCGGCGATCTCGGAGACGCAGGGCCAGTACGACGGCCAGTTCCTGTTCATCAACGACAAGGCCAACCCGCGTCTGGCGGTGATCGATCTGCGTGATTTCGAGACCAAGCAGATCGTCGTCAACCCGATCTACAAATCCGAGCACGGCGGTGCCTTCGTCACGCCCAATACCGAATATGTCATCGAGGCCGCGCAGTACGCGACGCCGCTGGCGAACAAGAAATTCGAGCCACTCGAAGAGTTCAACGAGAAATACCGTGGCGGTGTCACCTACTGGAAGTTCGATCGCAAGGAAGGGCGCATCGATCCGGCGCTGTCGTTCTCGATCGAGCTGCCGCCGTACAGCCAGGATCTGTCGGATGCCGGCAAGGGGCCGTCGGACGGCTGGTCGTTCACCAACTCCTTCTGTACCGAGCGTTATGTCGGTGGTATCGAGAAGGGTCGTCCGCCCTACGAGGCGGGTTGTTCGGCCAAAGACACCGACTACATGCACGTGATCAACTGGAAGAAAGCGGCCGAGTTGGTCGCCGCCGGCAAGGCCACCAAGATCAACGGCCACAACGTGCTGCCGCTGGATGTGTCGATCAAGGAAGGCATCGTCTTCCTGGTTCCGGAACCGAAGTCGCCGCACGGCGTCGACGTCACCCCGGACGGCAAGCTGATCACCGTTTCCGGCAAGCTCGACACGCACGTTTCGGTGTACTCGTTCGAGAAGATCATGGCCGCCATCAAGGCCGGCAAGTTCGAATCGAAAGATCCCTACGGTCTGCCAGTGATCAACATGAAGGACGCGCTGCATACGCAGGTTCAGCTCGGCCTTGGTCCGCTGCATACCCAGTACGACGCCAAGCCTTGCGTGGCCTACACCTCGCTGTACGTTGATTCGCAGGTGGCCAAGTGGAATTACTGCGAAGGCAAGGTGCTCGACAAGATCAGCGTGCATTACAACATCGGTCACCTGATGACCATGGAAGGCGATTCCATGGATCCCAAGGGTCGTTACCTGGTGGCGCTGAACAAGTTGTCGATCGACCGCTTCGCACCTGTCGGTCCGCTGCATCCGCAAAACCATCAGTTGATCGACATCGGCAGTGACAAGATGCAGTTGCTCTACGACATGCCTCTGCCGCTGGGCGAGCCGCATTATGTCGTCGCCATCGAAGCCAATAAACTAAAGCCTGGTGTTCGCTACAAGGTGGGTACCGACAGCCGCACCGACAAGAAGCATGCCGGTGCTGTCCGCGCTGGCGAGGAGAAGGTCGTCAGGAATGGCAACCAGGTTGAAGTTTTCGGTACCCTGATCCGTTCGCACATCACGCCGGAAACCATCGAAGCCGAAGTCGGCGACGAGATCACCATCAACCTGACCAATCTCGAGCGCGCGCAGGACGAAACGCACGGCTTTGCCGTCTCGACCTACAACGTGCATGCCTCTATCGAGCCGGGCAAGACCGTTCAGGTCAAGTTCAAGGCTGACAAGGAAGGCGTCTATCCGTACTACTGCACGGAGTTCTGCTCGGCGCTGCACCTCGAAATGCAGGGTTACCTGCTGGTCAAGCCGAAGGGCTGGAAGCCGACCAAGACGGCGATGACTGCCGGCACCAACTACAGCGAAGCCGACTACAAGTCGCAGTTGAAGAAGGTGGTCGATACGCAGGCGGTGATCGACTCGGTCGTTGGCTACATCACCGGGGTCAACTACAAGGACTTCCCGGATGTGGTCGCCATGATGGACGATGCGGTCGACCAATTGAGCAAGATCAAGGACGCCAAGGCCAAGGCTGATGCGGCCGCCGGTGAGAAGGACTGGAACAACGCCACGCTGTGGACCGAGCAGATCTGGCAATACCAGGTCAAGGCGGCGGACCTCGGTCTGCGTGCCAAGACCTACCTTGAGCAGAATGGTGCCAAGAAGCTCAAGTAAGCCCTGATGACTTGACTCAAGGCAACTCAGCGGGGAGCGGAGTGACTCCGTTCCCCGTTTTCTTATGGAAAAGGAACAAGCATGAAAAAGCTGATGGCTGTTGTGGCGATGACGACACTGGTGGCCGCGCCGGTGCTGGCTGCTGAAGATGGTGCCACGCTGTATGCCGCGAAGACCTGTGCGGCGTGTCACGGCCCTAACGGTACCAAGACCTTGATGCCGGACTACCCGAAGATCGCTGGCCAGAACGCCAAGTACCTCGAAAAGCAGATGCTGGACATCAAGAGTGGCGCGCGTGCCAACGGTAACTCGGCAGCGATGAAAGGTGTCATGCCGTTGGTCAGCGATGAGCAGATCAAGGTACTTGCCGACTACATTTCGAAGCTCAAGCCCTGAGCAGCGGGCGGAAAGCGTCGCTGGCTGGCGGCAGGCGGCGGCAGATTCGCGGCGACGGCGGTCGCGCGTGACTTGATGAGTATCAACGCAAGACGTCGGGCCGCTTGTTAGATTGGCAGCTGTGAATTCTCATACACGATGGAGTGAGCAATGAAGAAATTGATTCTGGCGGTTTCGCTGGCGATGATCGCCGCAGGCGCTGCGCATGCCGGTCCGCCGCCACCCAAGGCGCAAGGTATCGAAGGCAAAGACTACAAGTGGAACGCGCAGGATGGCGAGAAGATGGAGGCCCTGAAACTCAAGGGCGACAAGACGCGTGGCGAGGAGGCCTACGAAATCTGCGGCGCCTGTCACCTGCCGTCCGGCGCTGGCCGTCCCGACGGCACCTTCCCGCAGCTGGCAGGGCAGCACACGACGGTGCTGATCAAGCAGATGGCCGATATCCGCGCCGGCCTGCGTGACAACCCGACGATGTACCCCTTTGCCGCAACGCTGATCGACCCGCAGGAACTGGCGGACGTCGCCGTCTATATCCAGGGCTTGTGCATCCCGGTCGAACACGGCAAGTACGAGGGCGTGGATGCGTCGATCCAGTTGGCGACCGGCAAGAAGCTCTACGAGAAGGAGTGCAAGGAGTGCCACGGGGCGAATGGCGAGGGGGTCAAGGAGAAGTTCTACCCGGTGATCGCCGGCCAGCACTACAAGTACCTGCTGCGCCAGATGACCGAGATTCGCGACGGCCACCGCCGCAACGCCAACCCGGACATGGTCAAGATCATCAAGAAATACGATGACAAGCAACTGGTCGCCATTTCGGCCTACCAGTCCAGCCTGGTCATGCCGGGCAATATGTGTAAGCCAAAGGCCAAGTAAGCCCAGGTTTCGCAAGTAGAAACGAGCGCGTCCTGTCGCTGCCAAGGCCCGTCCGCAGGTTCTGCGGCGGGCCTTAGTTCCCGGTGATTATAAGTAATAAATAATATTCTGCAGAGCGCTGTCGCTGTGCGGCGAGGATGGCCAGAGGCGCGGCCGCTAGCGCACGGCACAAGCGCTTTGAACGAGGATTGAACAATGTCAGTTGCTGCACCCGGCAAGCAGAATTTCATCGTCGCCGCCCTAACCGCGGTGGCCACGGCCTTGATGATCGCCGCCTTCTTCGCGCCGATCTGGTGGGTTTCGCTGACCGCACCCAACTATCCGCCCGATGCCTTCCCCGACGGCATCCGCATCCATTTTCACTTCGACGGTGTGTACAACGGCTGCACGGCGGCCGCCAAGGGCACGCGCATGGACAGCGAGATCATCCAGAAGGAGCTTTCGCACGACGACGAGCGCTACAACCCGATCACCGACAAGAACCGGGACGTCAACAAGGGCGCCGAAGGCCTCGACTGCGTGCACGAAATGAACACCATCAACCACTACGTGGGGATGTTTCCGATCGCCACCGGCGCACCGGTCGAGAAGCCGCTGGCCAAGTTCTTCTTCGGCTTCTTCACGGTGATGCTGCTGGGCTTCATGGTGCCGCGCCGCAAGCCCCGGTTGCTGGTTCTCGCTGCCGGTTTCACAGCCGTCGCCGGCTGGATCATCGTCGATCAGTACGTGCTGGGTGGGCTGCAGGCGCACGTGGCGCACTATGTCGAAGAGACCGCAACCTTCTTCAACGAGCCCGAGAAGATCAAGGGCTGGGGCGAGAACGTCACGACAATCACGCATGTGGTCATCGCTGGCACGCTGCTGTCGATGCTGGTGGTCCTGGCCGGCGTCGCCTGCGTGCGCGGCTTCTCGCTGTTGCTGGCGCTGGTACCGGCACTGCTGCCGGTGTTTTTCGTCATCACCTACGCCGGTTGGCTGTGGTTCTTCGGCCACAACATGCACCCCTGGGGTGCTTTCACGGTCAAGCCTTTCATGCCAACGGTCTTTGGCGAGGGGAAGGTCGCGCAGTTCTCGACCTACTCGTATCCCTACTGGGGCTACGGCCTGCTGCTCGGCGTGATGGTCTGCCTCCTGCTCGCCTTGCTGATCCGGCGCAAGCAGATGCGCGAGGGGACCGCGGAGTAAGCGTATGCCTGGCCGTCTGCTTGCGGCCGGACTGGCCTGCGGGCTTGCTCTGGTCGTCCTTCCCTCTCCCGGAGGCGCAGAAGATGCGCTGACCGCCTTGCGTCGCACCGGCACCCTGGGCAGTGGGTCCGCGGCCGCCGAGTCTGACGACCTCCGCCTCGGCGGCATGAGTCCGCCAGCCGCGGCCGGCTGGGGGGGGCTCAACGAACAGGCGGCGATTCCGACCGAGCCGCGGGTGAGCGGTCTGCCCTTCCTGCAGGAGCTGGTCAACGCCGCGCCGGCGGGATCGGAACTGAAGCTCGAGCCGGGCCGCTACTCGGGGCCGGTGGTGGTCGACAAGCCCTTGACCATCGATGGTGGTGGCAAGGTGACGATCGATGGCGGCGGCAAGGGGACGGTCTTCGTGCTGCAGACCGACGACGCCGTCCTGCGCGGGGTGCACCTGAGCAACTCGGGCGTTTCGCACGATTCGGACGACGCCTGCCTGAACGTTCGCGGCGACCGCAACCTTGTCGAGAACTTGCGCGTCGACGACTGCCTGTTCGGGATCGACCTGAAAATGTCGAACGAGAACGTCGTGCGCGGCAACAACATCCGCTCGAAGCCCTTCGACCTCGGTACGCGCGGCGACAGCCTGCGCCTCTGGTACAGCCACCGCAACCTGATCGCCGACAACCGCATCGAGGACTCGCGCGACATGGTCGCCTGGTACTCGAACGAAAACCACTACCTGAACAACATCGCGACGCGTAGCCGCTATTCGATTCACTTCATGTTTGCGGCCGACAATATCGTCGAGGGCAATCGCTTCTACGACAACGCCGTCGGCGTCAATGTGATGTATTCCGGTGGCGGCGCGATTCGCAACAATCTGTTTTCGCACGCCAACGGCCCGACGGGCATGGCGGTCGGCTTCAAGGAAGCTTCCGGGGTCCTTGTCGAGGGCAACGAGATCATCTACTGCGCGGTTGGCGTCGGCCTCGACATGTCGCCGTTCGAACCCGACACGACGATCGTCATCCGCGGCAACCGCATCGCCTATAATGGCATCGGCATCAGCTTCCTGTCCGACAAGAAGGGCACCATCATCGAGAACAACGTCTTCGAGGGAAACCTGACGCAGGTTGCCATGGGCGACAGCGGCAGTGCCAGTCGCAACCTGTGGCGCGCCAATTACTGGGACGATTACCAGGGCTTCGACAGCAACCAGGACAATGTCGGCGATCGCCCGCATGAGCTCTATGCCTACACCGACCAGCTATGGATGGACGTGCCCTATGCACGTTTCTTCCGCAATGCGCCGATGATGGAAACCCTCGATTTTCTGGAGCGCCTGGCGCCGTTTTCGACGCCGGTGATGTTGCTGCGCGACGAGCAACCGGTATTCAACAAGTCCCCGGAGACCAGCAAGAGGTCCGAGAAATGAACGATCAGGAAACAAGCGAGCAGAAAACCGACGCGGCAGCGGCAGCGCCCACGCCGTCTGCCGAAAACAGGCCGGCTGCAGCAGCCAGCGGGCGAGCCAAGGCGCCGGTGCGCAAGCAGGCCAACCGGCGCAAGTTCATCCGCTCGAGCTTCTTGATCGGCGGCGTCCTCGGCCTGGCGATGCTCGGTTACCTGCCGGTAGCCAGCGCCAGAAAGCAGCGTCTACGCCCGCCGGGTGCACTCGAGGAGAGAGACTTTCTCTCCTCGTGCATCAAGTGCGGCCAGTGCGTGCAGGTCTGTCCGGTGGCGGCGATCAAGCTCGACGACATCGACCAGGGCTTTGGCGTTGGCGTGCCGTATATCGATGCCCGCGAGCAGGCCTGCGATTTTTCCTGCGATGCGGTGCAATGCATCCTGGCCTGCCCAACCGGCTCGCTGACCTATACCAAGCCGCCCTCACTTGAGGCGCGTGCCGGCATGGCGCTGGCGCATGCGCCGGTGCTCAAGGCCAAGGAAGACGACCCCGAGCCGACGCTGAACCTCAGCGAACGTATTGGCGTCGCCCGTCTGGCGCACCCGGAGTCCTGCCTGGCCGTGCAGGGCAAGGGCTTCAGCGGGCAGGCACGGGGTGCGGAGTTCGGTGGTCACCTGCGCTATGTGGCGGTCGATCGCTGGCAGCCGGTTCCGGTGCGCGATCATCCCTACGAACGCGATCTCTGCGACCTCTGCGTGACCGAGTGCCCGATCAAGGACGCCATTCGCATGCAGGAGTCGATTGCCGCCGACGGCAGCAAGCAGTACCGGCCCGAGGTGCTCGAACAATGCGTCGGCTGTGGGGTCTGCGAGATGATCTGTCCGGTCGAACCGGCCGCGATCGTCGTCGATCAACGCCAACCGTGGAGCGCGTGATGAGCCACTTTGAACGGATACGCGTGATGTTCGGCGCGGCGCCGCAGAAGCCCACGCGGGTAACGCCGGAAGCGAAGCAGGTACACAGCCTGAAGCGCATGACCAAGGCCGACTTCGAGGCCATCAAGCAGCACGCCCGCGATCACGAACTGGTGACCCACAAATGGCGCAACCGGCGCTGGGCGGTGTTGATTTTCGCCAACCTGTTGTTCACCTTCTCCTTCTGGCTCGACATTCAAATTCTCGAGGGAGCGCTGACCGCCTCGCGCTTCGTCGGCTTTCATCTGATTGATCTCAATTCGGCCTTGCAGGTGATGCTGGCGCACAAGCACATCATCGTCAATCTGTTCATCGGTACGGCGACGATCTTCGTCCTCTGGGCGCTGCTCGGCGGGCGTTCGTTCTGCTCATGGGTTTGTCCCTACCATCTGCTCGCCGAGTGGTTCGAGTGGCTGCACCTGAAGCTGGTGAGCAAGAAGCTGGTCAGCGACCACGAATTCCATCGCGGCACGCGTACCGTTTTCTGGGTGATCTTTGCCTTGTTGGCGGTGCTCAGCGGCTATACCGTTTTCGAGACCATTTCGCCGACCGGCATCCTGTCGCGGGCGTTGATCTATGGCCCCTCGCTGGCGCTTGGCTGGGTCCTGCTGCTGCTGCTTTTTGAGGTGGTGTACTCGCGCCGTGCCTGGTGCCGCTACGTCTGCCCGATCGGTCTGACCTATGGTATCGTGGGCGCCGTTTCGCCGGTGCGCGTCGAGTACCGGCTCGACAAGTGCTTTCATGAAGGTGATTGCCGCAAGGTCTGCCTGGTGCCGCACGTCCTGGACGTGGTGATCAAGGGCCGGGCCGCTGACATGACCACTCCGATCGGACCCGACTGCACGCGCTGTGGTCTGTGTGTCGACGTTTGCCCGAGCGGTGCGCTGGTCTTTGACGTCAAGGGCTTGAGCAAGCTGCTCTGAAGGGTGTGAATGATCCGCTTCGAAAACGTCGCTAAGGACTTCCGGAAGATCCGTGTACTCGACGGCGTCGAACTCGATATCGGGTTGGGCGAAAGAATCGCCCTGATCGGCTCCAATGGCGCTGGCAAGACGACGCTGATCCGCTGCCTGCTCGGCGAGTATACCCATCAGGGCAGGGTGCTGATCGACGGACGCGAGCCACGCCGCGAGCGCACGCAGCTGCTCGGCAAGGTCGGTTTCGTACCGCAGTTGCCGCCGCCGCTGAAGATGCCGGTCGGACA
>LBIU01000346.1 GCA_000987445.1 Candidatus Accumulibacter adiacens
CCCCCCCGAACACCGCTCCCGCTGGCGTCTTCAGAAGCTTAGGTTCATCCCGGCGTAGATCGAACGTCCCGTGCCCGGCACCGCCGTGCCATAGACCATTGGGCGCTGGCCCAGATAGGCGCCGCCGAGTGGCGACTCGTAGAGCCGGTCGAAGAGGTTTTCGACGCCGACATCGACGCGCAGCTGCTTCCATTCGTAGCTGCTGCGCAGATTGAGCAAACCGTAGCCGCTGGTCGCCAGTTCATTGCGTACCTGCGAAACCAGCGTCTTGGCGTCGACGAAGACCCCTTCGAGGGTATTGGTCCACCCTCCCTTGCGCTGCACCAGCGCCAGCTTCGCGTTCAGCGGCATGATGTGGTACAGGTTGTCGTCGGTCTGCGAGTTCCTTCCCCGCACGTAGCTCAGCACCCCGGTCATCGCCACGCTGCCCACTGCACCGCCTTGCAGCAACGGCAGGCGAACGCTGGCGTCGGCGCCGTACAGCCGCGCCGTCTGGTTGGCGAACTGCAGGTAGACGAAGTTGTCGGTGCGCGTCAGATTGCTCCCTTGGCAGGGTGACATGCCGCTGCCGCCCGAACAGCGAACGGCATCGACATAATCCTGCACGTAGGTGTAGAAGGGGGTGATGCTGACATTCCACCGCTCGCCCGCCGCATCGTGCCAGCTCGCGGTGGCGCTGAGGGTATGTGCGACTTCCGGATCCAGGTCGACGTCGCCGACGTAGCCGTTACCGTCGCCGAACCAGTTGACCATGTTCATGGCCATCGGATTGTTGCTCGACCAGGCGTAACGTTCGTAGAGATTTGGCGAGCGCGTCTTGCGTGCGTAGCCCGCCTCGAAGCTCTGTTCGGCAGCCGGGGTGAAGCGCAGCAGGGCCGCGAGATCGATGTTGTGGTCGGTTTTGTTGCGATCGAGGGCATTGAACGCGCCGGGAATCGACGCCGGATTCTCCGGATTGCCGTAGAACAGAGTGTTGTAGCCCTGCACGTCGCCGGTATCCATGCTTACCGTGCTGCTGCGTAGCCCGAGCTGCGACAGCCACTGCCGATTCCAGCGCGCTTCCCATTCGCCATAGACATCGAAGCGGTCGCGCTGGCCGTCGTTGATGTTCCAGAACGTCGAGCCCTTCATGCCCGCCATCGGCATGGCCACCACCGGTGAGATCGGATCCCACCAGTCGTCCAGGCGGTATTTCAGGTACTCGCCACCGACCCTGAACAGATCACGATCGGAGGCGACGATCTCCGCCTTGAGCTGTACGCCGGTGGTCTTGCCGTG
>LBIU01000347.1 GCA_000987445.1 Candidatus Accumulibacter adiacens
TCGGTTCGCGAGTCCGCGACGGCTCGGAGCGTGCCTGCGGGGTGTTTTGTTGCGCTGCCGCTTCGTTCTGCTCGCGAGTGGCACGCGGCGGCGCAGCGGCTTCACGCATCTCGTCGCGACGATTGTTGCGAGCGTTGCCGCGGCGGGGCTCGCGCTGGGAGTCGCGCGCTGAGCTGCTGGTACGCGCCGGTCTGGCCGGTGCCGGCGCCGCTGCCGGTTCGGCTGGCGTCGTTGCGGTTTTCTGCTGGAACCAGGAAATAACCCTGTTCAGGAAGCCGCTCGCAACGCTGGCCGGGGTGACGGTTTCAGGGGGCAGTACTTCAGCACGCATCGGCGCTGGCTGCGACGAGGTAATGCCCTTGATCGCTGCCTCCGGGCGCAGCGCCTTGGCGTCAGCGGCGGTAGATGTCGCGCTGCTGTCGTCTACGGTCGGCATGTCGACCATGCGATACGAAGGCTGCAGCTGTTCGTCGTTGACCAGTTCATCCTGGCGCACGCGGACGATGGTGTGCTGTGGCGTTTCGAGGTGCATGTTCGGAATCAGCAGGATGGTCACCTTGTGCCGCTGCTCTACCGCCTGGACATCGGTCCGCTTTTCGTTGAGCAGGAAGGTGGCCACGTCAACCGGTACCTGGGTATGTACCGCCGCCGTGTTGTCCTTCATCGCCTCTTCTTCAAGAATCCGCAGGATGTGCAGGGCGGCCGATTCGGTACTGCGGATGTGGCCCGTCCCCGAGCAACGCGGGCAGGCGATGTAGCTGGTTTCGGCGAGTGCCGGGCGCAGGCGCTGGCGCGACAGTTCGAGCAGGCCGAAGCGGCTGATCTTGCCGGTCTGCACGCGCGCACGGTCAAAGCGTAGCGCGTCACGAACACGGTTTTCGACGTCACGCTGGCTGCGCTGACTTTCCATATCGATGAAGTCGATGACGATCAGGCCGCCGAGGTCGCGCAGGCGCAACTGGCGGGCCACTTCTTCGGCCGCTTCGAGGTTGGTTTTCAGCGCCGTTTCTTCAATGTCGGCGCCGCGCGTCGAGCGTCCCGAGTTGACGTCGATCGACACCAGGGCCTCGGTATGGTCGATGACGATGGCGCCACCCGAGGGCAGGCCGACCTGGCGCGCGTAGGCAGATTCGATCTGGTGCTCGATCTGGAAGCGCGAGAAGAGCGGCACATCGTCGTGATAGCGCTTGATGCGGTTGACTGTCCCGGGCATCACGTGCGCCATGAACTGACCCGCCTGTTCGAAGACATCATCGGTATCGATCAGGATTTCGCCGATGTCCGGCTGAAAGTAGTCGCGAATGGCACGGATCACCAGGCTGCCTTCCTGGTAGATCAGGAAGGCTCCCTTCTGCTGCTCGGCGGCGCCTTCGATGGCTTTCCACAACTGCAACAGGTAGTTAAGATCCCATTGCAGTTCTTCGGCATTACGGCCGATGGCCGCCGTGCGGGCGATCAGGCTCATGCCCTGCGGCACTTCCAGCTGATCCATCACCTCGCGCAGCTCGGCGCGCTCGTTGCCCTCGACACGGCGCGAGACGCCGCCGCCACGTGGATTGTTCGGCATCAGTACCAGATAGCGGCCGGCGAGACTGACGAAAGTGGTCAGCGCTGCACCCTTGTTGCCACGCTCGTCCTTGTCAACCTGGACGATCAGTTCCTGGCCTTCGCGAAGCGCTTCCTTGATCGTCGTACGGCTGGCTTCAACACCCGGCTGGAAGAAGGCGCGGGAGACTTCCTTGAAGGACAGAAAGCCGTGCCGCTCGGAGCCGTAATCGACAAATGCCGCTTCCAGGCTGGGCTCGATGCGGGTAATGACCGCTTTATAAATGTTGCTCTTTTTCTGTTCCTTGGCGGCCGATTCAATGTCGAGATCAATGAGTTTCTGACCGTCGACAATGGCAACACGCAGTTCCTCGGCCTGTGTCGCGTTAAAAAGCATGCGTTTCATAATAATTTTGGGCTCCCACGCGCTCTCACGGGGGCTTTGCCTGCTCCAGGCAGCGACGGATTAGTTGTTTGGTGGGGTGCTTGAGGGGCTCTCCGATGGCGCAACTAATAGGGCTATCTCGCCGACTTGATCGGTCGTCTGGCCTTTGAATTCAAGGACTCCGGAATCTGCCTGGGCCGGTCCGCAGGTGCTGGGCGCGCGCAGTTCAAGTAGTATCGCTACTTAGTGGTGAGCGTACTTAACCAGGTGATCGGCGTTGAGTGATCTTGCGCAGATTGGCGCAAGCGAGGCGGCTGAGGCCTGCCGGAAAGTGCGTCGCAATTGCTTTAGAATCGGCGCCGCTGGACGGTCTCACGGGTCAGCGCCTCTTTCAACTCTAGACGCAAAACGAGCAAAGTATATTCAATATGGCCGAAGTTAGCAAAAACTCCGTGATTCAGGAGCTGATCACCGAGAACGAACACGGACAGCGTTTGGACAACCTGCTCCTGAAGAAGTGCAAGGGCGTGCCAAAAAGCCACGTCTACAGCATCGTGCGCAGCGGCCAGGTGCGGGTGAACGGGCGCCGCACGGCGGTATCCTATCGTCTGCAGATCGGCGATGTGGTGCGCATTCCGCCGCTGCGCACGGCACAGCTCGAGCAGGAAGTGGTGGATGGAGCGGCCCTCAAGGCGCAGCTGCCGGTAGTCTATGAGGACGAGGGTTTGCTGGTCGTCGACAAGCCGGCAGGCCTCGCCGTGCACGGGGGCAGTGGCGAGAGCTTCGGGGTCATCGAGGCGCTGCGTCGGCAACGGCCGCAGGCACGCTTTCTTGAGCTCGCCCACCGCCTCGACCGCGAGACGTCCGGCCTGCTGTTGGTCGGCAAGAAGCGCTCGGTGTTGCTCGCCCTGCACGAGATGTTCCGCGCCGGTGCCCGCGGTGGCAGCGAGCGTGGCGCTGATAAACGCTATCTCGTATTGGTCGCCGGGCGCTGGATGGACCCGCTGCGCAAGGTCCGCTTGCCCCTGCTCAAGTATCTGCTGCCGTCTGGCGAGCGCCGGGTGCGGGTCGCTGACGAGGGCAAGGCGGCGCATACGGTCTTTCGCCTGCTGGCGCGCTGGGAGCATTTCAGCCTTCTCGAAGCGGAACTGAAGACGGGGCGGACACACCAGATTCGGGTGCATCTTGCGCACCTCGGTTTCCCCATCGCCGGTGACGAGAAATACGGCGATTTCGCCCTCAATCGGACCCTGCCCAGGGCTGGGCTTAGGCGCATGTTCCTGCATGCCTCGAAGATGACCCTGACGCATCCGCTGGACGGTCGCGAGCTGAGGCTGGAAGCTGTCTTGCCGAGCGCCCTGGCGCAGTTCGTAAACAGCGTTGCCAAAAAGGAGAGGCAGGACTATGGCGAGTCGCTTTGAGTTGTTGGTATTCGACTGGGACGGCACCCTGCTCGATTCGGCGGCGGCGATTGTCGACGCCATCAAGGCTGCGTGCCGGGACCTCGCTCTGCCCATCCCTGCGGACGAGCAGGCGCGGCATGTCATCGGCCTCGGCCTGCACGACGCGCTGCGCTACGCGGTACCGAATCTGCCCGAAGAGCGCTATCCATCGATGGTCGAACGCTACCGCCATCACTACCTGCGCCATGATCACGAGTTGCAGCTGTTTGACGGTGCCGCGGCGATGATCGCCGAGCTCGCCGCGGCCGGTTTTCTGCTTGCCGTGGCGACCGGGAAGAGCCGGCTCGGACTTGATCGGGCCTTGCGCAGCAGTGGCCTGGGCGGCTATTTTCATGCCTCACGCTGTGCCGACGAATGCTTTTCCAAGCCGCATCCGCAGATGCTCGAGGAGTTGATGGATGAGTTGGCGGTCGCCCCAGGGCGGACGCTGATGATTGGTGATACGACGCACGACCTGCTGATGGCCCGGAACGCTGGTGTGGCCTGTCTGGCCGCAGCCTATGGCGCGCATCCGGCGGCAGCACTGGACGCCCTCAGACCTTTGGCGCTCCTGCTAGAGATAGAGGAGATGGCGCAATGGCTGCGAACGAACGCCTGATCTGTCGCTCGGCCGAGCTGATCGACGGCGGCGTCGGCGTTCGTTTCACCGTCAGGTCGGACGATCGCGACCAGCCGGCGTTCGCCGTGCGCTTTCGTGGGCGTGTCGCCGCCTACCTCAATCGCTGCGGCCACGTACCGGTGGAACTGGATTGGCAGCCCGGGGAATTCTTCGATGATTCCAAGCTATACTTGATCTGCGCGACACATGGCGCGCTGTATTCCCCTCAAGACGGTCGCTGTCTTGGCGGCCGCTGCAATGGTAGAGGCCTGGTGCAGCTGGCGATCGAAGAGCGCGATGGCGCCATCTACTACACCCCAAGCGAGCAAGAAGCGTGACTACTCCTGAAAACGAACCCCACTGGGAGCGGCAGTTGTTGGAGAAATTGGCCCTCGCAACGCTGCAGGAACAGCGAGCGAAGCGGCGCTGGGGAATTTTTTTCAAACTGATCGGCTTCTCCTATCTGGTCGCCGTGCTGGTGCTCGTGGTCGACTGGGACGACCCCGAGAAGCTCGCCGATGGCGGGCGGCATACGGCGCTCGTTCATCTCAACGGCACCATCTCCCGCGGCGGTGATGCCAGCGCCGAGAGCATTACCGAGGCGCTGCGTCTGGCTTTTGACGACAAGGGCACCGCCGGGGTCATTCTGCGCGTGAATAGCCCGGGCGGCAGCCCGGTTCAGGCGGGCATTGTGCACGACGAGATTCGTCGCCTGCGCGGCAAGCATCCGCAGATTTCACTGTACGTCGTGGTCGAGGACCTCTGTGCTTCCGGTGGCTATTACGTGGCTGTGGCAGCCGACCAGATCTTCGTCGACAAGGCCAGCATTGTCGGTTCGATAGGCGTGCTGATGGACG
Organism: Candidatus Accumulibacter adiacens; assembly: GCA_000987445.1. Classification (GTDB taxonomy): domain Bacteria; phylum Pseudomonadota; class Gammaproteobacteria; order Burkholderiales; family Rhodocyclaceae; genus Accumulibacter; species Accumulibacter adiacens. The sequence continues at coordinate 4,849 of LBIU01000347.1, forward strand.
GCTTTGGTTTCACCGGCACGATGGAGAAACTGGGGATCGAGCGTCGCTTGTTGACCGCCGGGGTGAACAAGGGCTTCCTGGACCCGTTCTCACCGCAGGATGCCGAGCAGAAGAATCACGCGCAGGTCTTGCTGGGCGAGATCCACAGTCAGTTCATCGAAGTCGTCCGCAAGGGACGGGGTGCGCGGCTGAAGGAAACGCCCGAGATGTTCACCGGCCTGATGTGGACCGGTACGCAGAGCGTTCAACTGGGCTTGGCGGACGGCTTCGGTACGGTTGGCTCGGTGGCCAGGGACGTGATCAAGGCCGAGCGCATCGTCGACTTCACGGTCAAGGAAAACATTGCCGAACGTTTCGCCAAGCGCCTGCGTGCCGATGCGGCCCAGGGCGTGGGCTCGCTGCTTGGCGCGATCGACTGGCCCGGCTTTCGTTGAACGGCGCTCGCTAGGCCTGCAGCAGGAACACCGTCGGTCGGCGATTGATATTCGGTAGCGACTGCTGCCGCCATGCCGCAACCCGGCGCGTGTTGATCTGCTCGCTGTCCAGCGTGAGGTCGGTGGCGACGCAGATTTTCGTCTCGCGGGCGCAGCTCTTGAGCAAGGATTCGAGCATTTGCTGGTTGCGGTAGGGCGTTTCGATGAAGATCTGCGTCTGCTCTCCCTGCCGCGATTCCTTCTCCAGCTCGCGCAGGCGCTTTTCCCGTTCGCGGGGAGCGCTTGGCAGGTAGCCGTGAAAGGCGAAGTGCTGGCCGCTCAGTCCGGAGCCCATCAAGGCCAGCAGGATCGACGACGGACCGACCATTGGCACGACCTGTATGCCTTCCTGTTGCGCCAGAGCCACCAGCGCGGCTCCCGGGTCGGCGACCGCGGGGCATCCGGCTTCCGAGATCAAGCCGACGTCGTTGCCGCTCAGCAGCGGGGCGAGAAGCGCAGGCAGCTGGCTGGCTGGCGTGTGCTGGTTGAGTTCCTGAATCCCGATCTCTTGCAGCGGCAGGTCGGCGGGCAGCAACTTGAGGAAGGCGCGCGCCGACTTGGCGTTTTCGGCAACGAAATGAGCGAGTCCGCGTGCGCAGGCAAGCACGGCGTGTGGCAGGACCGCCGCGACGGCGGTCTGGCCGAGTGGAACGGGGATCAGATACAGCCGTCCCTTGTTCATGCGGAACCTTTAATTTGGCGTGTAGTGTATTGATTATAATACGGATACGTTTTCTTTGCGCAGCAGATCGCAAAGTGCGATCAGGGGTAGGCCGATCAGCGCGTTAGGGTCTTCGCCATCGATCCTGGCGATCAAGGCGATTCCCAGTCCTTCTGATTTGGCGCTGCCCGCGCAGTTGTAGGCTTGCTCCTTGCGCAGGTAGCCTTCAATTTCCGTGTCGCTCAGGTCGCGAAAGTGGACTCGTGTCGGGACGCCGCGCAGTTGCACTCGACCGCTTGCGGCGTCCAGGAGGCAGAGCCCGGTAAAGAAATTGACGCTGTGGCCACGCATGGCCTGCAACTGCCGTACGGCCCTGGCGTGGTTTCCGGGTTTTCCGAAGGCCTGGCCGTCAAGGTGGGCGACCTGGTCGCTGCCGATGATCAGCGCCTCGGGAAAAAGGGCGCTGACCGCCCGTGCCTTGGCTTCGGACAGGCGCAAGGCGCTGGCTTCGGGTGCTTCGCCCGGCAACGGTGTTTCGTCGACGGCAGGATTCGCGCACTCGAATGGCAGGCCAAGCCGTGTGAGGAGTTGGCGCCGGAACGGCGAGGTCGAGGCGAGGATGAGCTGTTTTCTGGGCATCTGGTGGCCGATCAGGGCGTGAAATAGACGGTGCCGGCGAAGAAATCGAGAAATAGCTTGTTTTGCGGCGCCACTGCTTTGACTTCAAAAGCCGAAAATAATATCATGCCGCCCTTATGTCGAGACGCGTGCTCATTGATAGTCAGGTTTTCGGGTTCGAGGGCGGTTCGCTGCAAGGCGAAGTGCCGGTGGCCACGCTGGCTCGTTTGGCGGACTTGTTGGTCGATTCGACGGGTTCTCTGGCGTATCGGCTCGAAGGTGGCATGGGGTCTCGTGACCGTTCGCAGCTGCGGCTTCAGGTGGACGGCGTGCTGTCGCTGTGCTGTCAGCGTTGTCTGGAACCGCTGACCTACTCTTTGCAGTTGCGTAGTCTGTTTGAGTTCGTGGCGAATGACATTGAGCTGACGCAGGAGGAGCTGGAGGACGATTCCAGAGACTTCCTTCCGGCCGAGAAGGAGCTTGATGTGCTGGCTCTGATCGAGGATGAAATCCTTCTTGCGCTTCCAACGGTACCTCGCCACGAGGATTGTGTGCTGCCGGGCGGGGCGCGCGAGTCGACAGAAGAGTCGCCATTTTCAGTTTTGGCCGGCCTTAAGGGCAGGGCTTAGTGAGTTTGATTTTAGGAGTTTGTCATGGCTGTTCAACAGAACAAGAAATCCCCGTCCAAGCGCGGCATGCATCGCGCGCACGACTCCCTGGGCAGCCCGCCGCTGGCCGTCGAGCCGACCACCGGCGAAGTGCACTTGCGCCACCACGTCAGTCCCTCGGGCCACTATCGCGGAAAGAAGGTCGGCAAGGGCGCGAGCGAGTGATTTCTCCCGATGGGGCAGGCGGGTTCCCATGATGGGGATCTTCCTGCCTTTTCTTTCGTCTGCCTGCCGATGACTATTACCGTCGCCATTGACTGCATGGGTGGGGATCACGGTCCCCAAGTGACGATTCCGGCGGCGCTTGAGTTCGTCCGTGATCAGCCTGACGTGCGCGTGATCCTGGTCGGTCTCTCCGAGAGCATCGTCCCTCTGGTCGGCGACGTGGCGATTGGGCGTGTGGTCGTTCATCACGCCAGCGAGGTCGTGGCCATGGACGAGGCACCCTCCGTGGCGCTGCGCACCAAGAAGGACTCTTCGATGCGCGTGGCGATCAATCTGGTCAAGAACGGCGAGGCGGATGCCTGTGTCTCGGCGGGAAACACCGGCGCCTTGATGGGTATTTCTCGTTTCGTGCTCAAGATGCTGCCGGGTATCGATCGGCCGGCGATCTGCGGCATCCTGCCGACGATCAAGGGACACACGCACGTGCTGGATCTTGGCGCCAACGTCGATTGCAGCCCCGAACACCTGCTGCAGTTCGGGATCATGGGGGCTTCGCTGGTGGCCGCTGTCGAGCATCGCGAGCGGCCAACGGTCGGCATCCTGAATATCGGGCAGGAGGAAATGAAGGGCAACGATGTCGTCAAGCGTGCTGCCGAGCTGCTTTGGGATTCCGGCCTGAATTTCGTTGGCAACATCGAGGGCGATGGTCTCTACAAGGGGCAGGCGGATGTGGTGGTCTGTGATGGCTTTGTCGGCAACGTCGCCTTGAAGTCCTCGGAAGGTCTGGCGCAGTTGCTGGCCACCTTTCTGCGTCAGGAGTTCAGGCGCAACCTGTTGACCAAGCTGGCGGCGGTGATCGCCTTGCCGGTCGTCAATCGCTTCAAGCAGCGCGTCGATCATCGCAAATACAACGGCGCCACCTTGCTCGGCTTGAAGGGCATCGTCGTCAAGAGTCATGGCTCTGCAGACGCCTTCAGCTTCGGACAGGCGCTGCAGCGGGCCGCGGAAGAGGCGCGCAGCGGTGTTCTGGCAAGGATCAGCGAGCGCGTCGCACAACAACAACAACCGCTTCTGGAGATCGCATAGCATGTTCTCCCGCATTACCGGCATCGGCAGCTATCTGCCGGGACAGCCGGTCAGCAACGACGATCTCGCGAGTCGCGGCATCGACACCAGCGATGAGTGGATTGTCAGCCGAACCGGCATCAGGTCTCGCCATCTTGTGGCCAATGGTGAGAGCGCCAGCGATCTGGCCCTCGAAGCGAGCCGCCGAGCGCTTCTAGCCGCCGGTCTCGAAGCCGGCGATCTGGACTTGATCATTGTCGCCACTTCGACTCCGGACTTCATCTTTCCGAGCACCGCGTGCTTGCTGCAAGGCAAACTGGGAAATCGTGGCGCGACCGCTTTCGATGTGCAGGCGGTTTGCAGCGGTTTCGTCTATGGCTTGACGATCGCCGAGAAATTCATCCGCTCGGGCAGTCATCGCCGGGCTCTGGTGGTCGGCGCGGAAGTGTTCTCGCGGATTCTCGATTGGTCTGATCGGGGCACCTGTGTGCTCTTCGGCGATGGTGCCGGCGCGGTGGTGCTCGAGGCTGCGGACAAGCCGGGCATTCTGGCCACCGCCTTGCATGCCGATGGTGCCCACCACGGGATCCTGTCGGTCCCCGGTAGCGTCTGCGGGGGCAAGGTCACTGGCGATCCCTTCTTGCGCATGGACGGTCAGGCGGTCTTCAAATTTGCCGTGCGCGTGCTCGCGGAGGTGGCGGACGAGTGCTGTCAGGCGGCGGCTATCGCGCCGTCAGAGATCGACTGGCTGATTCCGCATCAGGCCAACGTGCGCATCCTCGAAGCGACGGCGAAACGCGTCAAGATGCCGATGGACAAGGTCGTGGTCACCGTCGATCGACATGGCAATACGTCAGCGGCATCGGTGCCGCTGGCCCTCGACGAGGCGGTTCGCGACGGGCGTATCAAGGCCGGTCAGAAAGTCATGCTCGAAGGCGTCGGTGGGGGCTTCACCTGGGGCGCCGTGCTGCTCGAACTATAGAAGGGAAGCAATACAAGATGAGTTTCGCATTTGTTTTTCCGGGTCAGGGGTCGCAATCCGTCGGGATGATGGCCGCCTATGGCGACTCGCCTGTGCTGCGGGCGACGTTCGACGAAGCTTCGGCGGTGCTGTCACAGGATCTCTGGCAGTTGGTGGTCGATGGTCCGCTCGAAGCCCTGGCGCAGACCGTCAACACGCAGCCGGTAATGCTCACTGCTGGCGTCGCCGTCTATCGTCTGTGGCTGGACAGCGGTGGCAAAATGCCGGTCGTCGTTGCCGGGCACAGTCTTGGCGAGTACTCGGCGCTGGTCGCGGCCGGAGTCATCCCCTTCACGGACGCAGTGTCGCTGGTTCGGCTGCGGGCAGCCGCGATGCAGGAAGCCGTGCCGGTGGGTACGGGAGCGATGGCCGCCATTCTCGGTCTCGATGACGAAAAAATCGCCGAGGCCTGCGCCGAGGCCGCGGCCGCGGCAGGGCATGCTCAAGTCGTCGAAGCGGTCAATTTCAACGGCCCGGGACAGACCGTGATCGCCGGCAGCAAGGCGGCCGTCGAACTCGCCTGCACGGGCTGCAAGGCGCGTGGCGCAAAACGTGCCCTGTTGTTGCCGGTATCGGCGCCTTTTCACTCGTCGCTGATCCGGCCGGCGGCAGACAAGCTGGCTGCCCGCCTCGCCGAGCTGGACTTCACTGCGCCGCAGATTCCGGTGATCAACAACGCCGATGTGGCGATCGAGTCGGATCCGAGCCGGATCAAGGACGCTCTGATTCGACAGGCCTACTCGCCGGTGCGCTGGGTCGAGACGATCCAGAAGATGGCCGGCATGGAAGTGACGACGGTGGCCGAATGTGGGCCGGGCAAGGTGCTGGCAGGCTTGACCAAACGTTGCGCAGCCACCCTGGCGGGTGTTGCGCTGGCTGACCTGGCGGCGCTCGAAGCCGCTGTCGAAACGCTCGGCTAGAAAACGAGGATGGGAACGGGAATGCTCAACGGACAAGTGGCTTTGGTCACCGGTGCCTCGCGCGGCATTGGCGAGGCGATTGCGCTCGAACTCGGTCGCCTTGGCGCCACGGTGATCGGTACGGCAACGACTGGCGAAGGCGCGGCGAAGATTTCCGCGGCTTTGCTGGCCGCCGGTAGCGAGGGGGAGGGCGCGGTACTGGAGGTTCGCGATGCTGAGCAGATCGATGCGCTGATCAGTCACATCGAGAAGACGCACGGCGCGGTGTCGGTGCTGGTCAACAACGCCGGCATCACGCGCGACAACCTGTCGATGCGTCTCAAGGACGACGAGTGGGAAAGCGTCATCGATACCAACCTGAAGGCAGTGTTTCGCCTTTGCCGGGCGGTGATGCGCGGAATGATGAAGGCGCGGCACGGTCGAATCATCAACGTCACCTCGGTCGTCGGTCACGCCGGCAATCCGGGTCAGGCCAATTACTGCGCAGCCAAGGCCGGTGTTGCCGGCATGACCCGAGCACTGGCTCGAGAACTGGGCAGTCGCAACATCACCGTCAATTGCGTGGCGCCCGGTCTCATTGATACCGACATGACGCGCGCACTCGACGACAAACAGAAGGCGTCGCTGCTGAGTGGCGTTCCGCTTGCTCGGCTCGGGTCGCCGCAGGAAGTGGCGGCCGCGGTTTCTTTCCTGGCGTCGGCCGGGGCGGCTTACGTGACTGGCACGACGATTCACGTCAACGGCGGCATGTACACCGGCTGATAGCGGTTGTCGACGAGAAAGCGTCCTCGTCGGACGGAATGATGATTGGTAACTTTGGGCCATTTTGCTAGAATGGCGCATTTCTGTTTTACCTATGAACTCTGAGAAGGAGCACTTTGATGGAAAATATTGAGCAACGTGTCAAGAAGATCGTCGCCGAACAACTCGGGGTCAACGAAGCCGACATCAAGAACGAGTCGTCCTTTGTCGACGATCTGGGCGCTGATTCGCTCGATACGGTCGAGTTGGTGATGGCTCTGGAAGAAGAGTTCGAGTGCGAGATCCCGGATGACGAGGCCGAGAAGATCACCACCGTTCAGCAAGCCATCGACTACGTGACTTCGCACAAGAAGTAAGTCTCCCTTCGACGCCATCCACGATCCCTGCGGTCGGTCTCTACGAAGGGCCGTCCCCGGCGGAGAGTGATGGCAAGCGTTTGCGCTTCCGCACTTTCTATCCTCGGAGCATAAGTTGGCACGTCGCAGAGTCGTTATCACTGGCCTTGGTATCCTTTCTCCGGTTGGCAATTCGGTTGAAACGGCCTGGCAGAACATCATTGCCGGACGCTCCGGTATCGACCGCATCAC
>LBIU01000348.1 GCA_000987445.1 Candidatus Accumulibacter adiacens
TTTTCTTTTTCTTCATCCGGCAGGCTGGAGTACTCCTGCCACTTGAGCCGGAGTTCCTGCTTCTTCTCGACCGGGAGTCTGTTGGCGGTGATGAAATTCTCACGGGCGAGTCGCCGCTGCTCGGGCGTCAGCTTTCCCCAGTCTTGCATCTGAAGCTGAACGCGACGCTGCTCTTCTGCCGTCATGTTATGGAAACGTCGCGTGATGCCCAGCCACTTTTTCTGGCGTGCATAGTCCATCCCGTCCCAGTCGTAACTGAGCGGTGCGAGGATGGCCTTCTGCTCCACCGTGAGTTCGCTCCACTGCGGCTGTGCCGGCGTGGCAATGGCCGACGGGCTGAGCGCATCGGCCCAACTGGTGACGGCTAGAAAGCTGCTGAGAATCAGTGCGACGCGGAGCTTTTCAGCCATGCATCAAAGCCCCGGTCGGTGAAGGCGGCGATCGGCAAGTCGTCGGCGAGCAGGGCGCTATCAATGACCTCGAGTTCGGCGATGCTTCGGTCGGCCTGCCAGTAAGCGTAGGAAGCGACGCCGACAACCAACGCCAGAGCGACGAGAATCTGCCGCAAGCGCAGGCCTTCGCTGTGCTCCTGAACGAAGCTCCCCGCCGTCGCCAGGAGCGACTGGTGGGCGACCACCTTTTGCCGAGCCAGCGCGCGCTCGCGCGCGGCCTGCAGGCGTGCGTGCGTTGACGGAGCCAGTTCATGGAGCTCCCGGTTCAGGTTCTGCCTGACCTTGAAGGCAAAATGTAGTTCGTTCATAGGGTAATTCCTTTTGCTTTCAGTGCCGCCGCGAGTGCGTGATTGGCACGTGAGCAGTGTGTCTTGACGCTCCCTTCTGAGCAGCCCATGATCGATGCCGTTTCGGCAACGTCCATATCCTCCCAGTAACGCAGAAGAAACGCTTCCCGTTGACGCCCAGGCAGAGATTCTATCTCTTTCTCGATCATTCCCATGACCTGTGCCTGCTCGAATTGGCCGTGTGGCGTCTTCGGGCCATTGCCGTCCGATTCGCTGCTGATGGTTTCGAGGGGGTCGTGCTCCTCGTCATCGTTCGGCGAAAAGGCGGAAAGCAGGGTCGTCCATAGCGAGCGCACCTTGCTGCGTCGATAGTAGTCGCGAATTGTGTTCTGCAAGATGCGCTGGAAGAGCATCGGCAGTTCGGTGGGTGGGCGGTCTCCGTATTTCTCGGCGAGCTTCATCATCGTGTCCTGGACGATGTCGAGCGCGGACTCTTCGTTGCGCACTGCGAACATCGCTTGCTTGAAAGCGCGGCGTTCGACTGCCGTGAGAAAGTCTGACAGTTCGCGTTGGCTGGCCAGGGCGGAAATCCTTGCGGTTGTGGGGCGGGAAGCCTGCTTTCCCAGGCACCGGTTTTTGGTGAATGCCTTGACCAAACCCCGTCGAAGCTATAACGTTGCAGACTTTTTTCGAGCAATTTGCTTGCTGGGGCGACGGTAATGACAATGATGACCGGTGCGGAGATTGTAATCAGGTGCCTGCAGGAAGAAAAGGTCGAGTACGTATTCGGCTATCCTGGCGGGGCTGTCCTTCACATGTATGACGCGTTGTTCAAGCAGGATCAGGTCAAGCACATTCTCGTTCGCCACGAACAGGCGGCCGTGCATGCTGCCGACGGGCTGGCACGTTCGACCCACAAGGTCGGTGTGGCATTGGTCACTTCGGGCCCCGGGGCGACCAATGCCGTGACCGGCATCGCGACGGCCTACATGGACTCGATTCCCCTGGTGGTCATCTCCGGGCAGGTGCCGTCCGAGTACATCGGTCAGGATGCCTTCCAGGAGTGCGATACCGTTGGCATCACTCGGCCCTGTGTCAAGCACAACTTCCTGGTCAAGGACGTGCACGATCTGGCAGTGACGATCAAGAAGGCCTTCTTCATCGCCAACAGCGGTCGTCCCGGTCCGGTGGTGATCGATATCCCCAAGGACATCACTGCCGCCAAGTGCAAGTTCGAGTATCCCGAAACGATTCAACTGCGTTCTTACAACCCCGTCGTCAAGGGGCATCTGGGGCAGATCAAGAAGGCGCTACACCTCTTGCTCGAGGCCAAGCGGCCGATGGTCTACACCGGTGGCGGGGTGATACTTTCGAACGGTGCCGAGCAGCTGACCAGGCTGGTGCGTCGGCTGGGCTTTCCGATTACCAATACCTTGATGGGCCTGGGAGCCTATCCGGCAAGCGACCCGCAGTTTCTCGGCATGCCGGGCATGCACGGCACCGTCGAGGCCAACCTGGCGATGCAGCACTGTGACGTCCTGCTGGCGATCGGTGCGCGTTTCGATGACCGGGTAATTGGCAATCCGGCGAACTTTTCGTCCATTCCGCGCAAGATCATCCACATTGACATCGATCCGTCGTCGATTTCCAAGCGCGTCAAGGTGGACGTGCCGATTGTCGGCAATGTCCCGGACGTTCTCGATGAAATGCTCAAGCTGCTCGATGCCGGCAATGCCGGCCCGGACGCCGAGGTGCTGGCCGGCTGGTGGAAGCAGATCGAGGAGTGGCGCGCCAAGCAGTGCATGAAGTACCGCAAGAAGAAGAGCATCATCATGCCGCAGTACGTCATCGAAAAGCTCTACGAAGTGACTGAAGGCAAGGCCATCATCACTTCCGACGTTGGTCAGCATCAGATGTGGGCCGCACAGTACTACAAGTTCGATCAACCGCGCCGCTGGCTCAACTCCGGTGGCCTCGGGACGATGGGCGTCGGCCTGCCTTACGCCATGGGCGCGGCGCTGGCCAACCCGGGGACGCCGATTGCCTGCGTCACCGGCGAAGGCTCGATTCAGATGTGTATCCAGGAGCTGTCAACCGCCAAGCAGTTCCGTTTGCCGATCAAGATCATCAACCTCAACAACCGCTATCTGGGCATGGTCCGCCAGTGGCAGGAAATGTTCTATGGCAGTCGCTATTCGGAGTCCTACATGGACTCGCTGCCCGACTTCGTCAAGCTCGCCGAGGCTTATGGCCACGTCGGCATTCGCGTCGAACGGCCCGAAGACGTCGAAGACGCGCTGAAGAGGGCATTCATCGACCACAAGGACGACCTGGTATTCATCGATTTCATCACCGATCAGAAGGCGAACGTTTTCCCGATGGTGGCGGCTGGCAAAGGCCTGGCGGACATGCTTCTGACCGAAGATCTGTAAGGGAAAGACAAGATGCGACACATTATTTCAATCCTGCTGGAGAACGAGGCGGGAGCTCTGTCGCGGGTGGCCGGTCTGTTCTCGGCGCGCGGCTACAACATAGAGACCCTCACCGTGGCTCCGACCGAGGACGTCTCCTTGTCCCGCCTGACCATCGTCACTTCGGGTACCGACGCCGTGGTCGAGCAGATCACCAAGCAGTTGAACAAACTGATTGACGTCATCAAGGTCGTCGATCTCTCCGAGGCGGCACACATCGAGCGCGAACTGATGCTGCTCAAGGTTCGCGCCACCGGTAAGGACCGCGAGGAGCTGAAGCGTCTGGCCGACATCTTTCGTGGCCACATCATCGACGTCACCGAATCGACCTACGTCATCGAACTGACCGCCAGCGGCGCAAAACTCGACTCCTTCATCCAGGCCATCGACGCCGGACTGATTCTCGAAACCGTTCGTACCGGCGTTTGCGGCATCGGCCGCGGTGAACGCATTCTAAAAGTCTAATCAGACCGATCAGTTAAAGAGGAAATTGAATGAAAGTTTTCTACGACAAGGACGCCGACCTTTCCTTGATCAAGGGCAAGAAAGTGACCATCGTCGGTTACGGCTCGCAGGGGCACGCGCACGCACAGAACCTCAGTGATTCTGGCGTCAAGGTGACCGTCGGTCTGCGCAAGGATGGCGTTTCGTGGAGCAAGGCCGAGCAGGCCGGCCTGAAAGTCGCCGAGGTTGCCGAGGCCGTCAAGGGTGCCGACGTGGTGATGATGCTGCTGCCCGACGAGAACATCCCGCAGGTCTACAACACCGACGTCGCGCCGAACATGGAGAAGGGCGCTGCGCTGGCTTTTGCGCACGGTTTCAACGTCCATTACAACCAGGTCGTAGCGCGTGACGATGTCGACGTGATCATGGTCGCGCCGAAAGGCCCCGGCCATACCGTGCGCTCCGAGTATCTCAAGGGTGGCGGCGTACCCTCGCTGATCGCTGTCCATCAGGATCGCTCCGGCAAGGCCCGAGACATCGCCCTTTCCTATGCTGCCGCGAATGGTGGCACCAAGGGTGGGGTGATCGAAACCAACTTCCGTGAAGAGACCGAGACCGACCTTTTCGGCGAGCAGGCGGTCCTCTGCGGTGGTGCCGTCGAACTGGTGAAAATGGGCTTCGAGACGCTGGTCGAAGGCGGCTACGCGCCCGAGATGGCGTACTTCGAGTGTCTCCACGAACTCAAGCTGATCGTCGACCTGATGTACGAAGGCGGCATCGCCAACATGAATTACTCGATCTCGAACAACGCCGAGTATGGCGAATACGTGACCGGGCCGGAGGTGATCAACGAGCAGTCGCGCATCGCCATGCGTGCGGCGCTGAAGCGGATCCAGAACGGCGACTACGCGAAGATGTTCATTCTCGAAGGGCGTACCAACTACCCCGAGATGACCGCGCGTCGCCGCCTGATGGCTCAGCACCAAGTCGAGATCGTAGGCGCCACGCTGCGCGACATGATGCCCTGGATCAAGAAAAACAGGCTGGTTGATCAGAGCAAGAACTGATCGGCGCAGTCACCAGTCACCAGTCACTTGCCTGGCGGTTGGGCGACAAGGGTCGCTCGACCGGCCGGCAAGAAGACCGAGGCCTTGATCCACTCATGACGTCTTCCTTTCTGTATCCGATCCCAGCCGGGGTCGCGGCCGCCTCGGCTTCCGCTCTCTTTCAGCCGGCCTGAGTCCGCGGCCAGACGACCACAGCGCAATGCCCGAAATAAAGCCTCGCAAGACCCTCTTCAACCCGGAGTTGCGGCGTCGAGGGATCTATCTGTTGCCGAATCTGTTTACCACTGCGGCGCTGTTCTGTGGCTTTTTCGCCATCGTCCAGGCCATGAAGGGTGGCTTCGAGGCGGCTGCCGTGGCGATCTTCGTGGCCATGGTGCTCGATGGCCTCGATGGGCGAGTGGCACGAATGACGCGGACCCAGAGTGCCTTCGGTGCCGAGTATGATTCGCTGTCGGACATGGTTTCCTTCGGCGTTGCGCCGGCGCTGGTCAGCTACGCCTGGGCGCTCAAAGACCTCGGCCGCCTCGGCTGGATCGCCGCCTTCATCTATTGTGCCGGCGCAGCCTTGCGTCTGGCGCGCTTCAACACCACCCTGGAAGTCATCGACAAGCGCTACTTCCAGGGTCTGCCGAGTCCGGCGGCTGCGGCGCTGGTGACCGCTTTCCTGTGGGTGATGATCGACAAGGATGTCGCTGCCGCCGACGTGCGCTGGGCGGCCTGCACGCTGGTCGTTTTTGCCGGCATCTCGATGGTCACCAACGTCCAGTTCTACAGCTTCAAGGATGTCAATCTGCGGCGGAGCGTGCCTTTCATCTTCGTGGTCGCCATTGCCCTTGGTTTCGCCTTTGTCTCCTACGACACGCCGGTGGCCTTGTTTGGCCTCTTCGTGGCCTATGGGCTCTCCGGCTACGTCCTCGCGCTGACGCGCCGTTTTCGGCGCAAGGCGGCAGCGCCGCCATCGGTCGGTTAGCGCGCCGCCTCGCCGTGCATTGACATCCTTACCTCCGGAGTCGGGAAATGAAAGATCATCTGGTAATTTTCGATACCACCTTGCGCGACGGCGAACAGAGCCCGGGTGCCTCGATGACCAAGGAAGAAAAGCTGCGTGTGGCACGACAACTCGAGCGCATGCAGGTCGATGTGATCGAGGCCGGATTTGCCGCCGCTTCGCCGGGCGACTTCGACGCCATCAAGTCGATTGCCTCGATCATCCGCGAGTCCACCGTGTGCTCCCTCGCACGTTCCAACGAAAATGACATTCGTCGCGCGGGTGAGGCGATCAAGCCAGCGCTGAGCGGCCGTATTCATACCTTTATCGCCACTAGCCCGATTCACATGGAGAAGAAGCTGCGCATGACGCCCGACCAGGTGGTCGAGTCGGCCGTCCGCGCCGTGCATTGGGCGCGCGAATATACCGACGACATCGAGTTCTCGGCGGAAGACGCGGTGCGTTCTGACGTTGACTTCCTGTGCCGGGTTTTCGAGGAAGTGATCAAGGCCGGTGCGCGGACGATCAACGTTCCCGATACGGTTGGCTACAGCGTCCCGTCGGTGTGGGGCGAATTGATGCGGACGCTGATCGAACGGGTGCCCGGCGCGGAGCAGGTGGTGTGGTCCACGCACTGCCACAACGACCTGGGAATGGCGGTCGCCAACTCGCTGTCGGCAGTGCTGGCCGGCGCCCGCCAAGTCGAATGTACGATCAACGGCCTTGGCGAACGTGCCGGCAACGCCTCGCTCGAAGAGGTGGTGATGGCGGTCAGAACGCGCAGTGACCT
>LBIU01000002.1 GCA_000987445.1 Candidatus Accumulibacter adiacens
CACCCGCGAAGCCTTGTCGATCGCGCTCAACGAATTCGAGGGAACGGTGATGCTGGTCAGTCACGACCGCTCGCTGCTGCGCTCGGTGTGTGACGAGTTCTGGCTGGTCAGCCGCGGTGGCGTCGCCGACTTTACGGGCGATCTCGATGACTACCAGCGCTACCTGCTTGACGAGGCCAAACGCAGCCGCGACACTCTCAAGAAAGCGCTGAAGCGCGCCAAGGAACCGCGCCAGCCAGAACCGTCGGTGAGCGCCACGGACAAGCGGAAAGCGCCCGCGACGCTGAAAGCCCTGGCCCGCGACCAGGGCCGGATCGAAAAAGCACTGCTCGAGCTGCAGCAGGAACAGCACTCTCTGGAGAGCCGCTTGTCGAAGCCGTTGGCCGGCTCCGATCTGGCGGCTCTGGGCGCACGCATGAGCGAGATCGCCGAGCAGCTGGCAGAATTGGAAGAGCACTGGCTGACGCTCGCCGAAGAGATCGATGCGGCCGCCCAGCCGACGCTTTCTTGAGATGTTGCCCCCCTACGCAGCGATTGGAGCAGCAAATGAAATATGAATTGGTGGAGTGGTCAGCGAAGATCCTCGTCGGCTTGCCAAACATCGATGCCCAGCATCGGCAATTGTTCGACCTTGCGGCGACCTTCGATGGCGATGGGGACCAGATCCGGGTACTCAAGTCGCTGGCCATGCTGACCGAATACGTGAAGGTTCATCTGCGCGAAGAAGAGCAGATGATGGCCGCTTGCCATTACCCCGGCCTCGAAGCGCATCGCGAACTACACGCCGAATTCCGGCAAATGCTCTTCAAGCTGTTGGAGAATGCCAAACGGATGACCCTCGACGAGATCGCCGACGAGGTCAAATTCCTGATCAACGGCTGGTTCTACAACCACATCCTGGTCGCCGACTTCGACTACGTGCCGAGCGTCAAGGCGGCGGCCGCCACGCCAACGCCCACGCTTTGAAGCGCCAGGCTCGACTGCACAAGCGGTGCCCGAGCCGTCGGCGCCTGCAGCGGCGCTGCCCGCCGCCGATCCCTCGTCCACAGGGTCCACCGTGACGGCGATCACACACGGCTCAGCCCGCTTCACCGAACATTCGCTCCAACGACAGCCGAGCCCAGAGCCTGTCACAGCCGGCGACCCGTGGCCATGAGCCAGGCACGGCGCGCCAGCTTCTCGGGCGCGCTTTTCACCGTATCGCTCAAAGCGAGAGCCCATGAAGTTCCTGCAAATTCTTTCACTGCGGCAGATGCTCACCATGCCGTACGTGGTACTGGTCCTGCTGCTCGCTGCAGCCATCGGCGGCTTATCGTATTCGGCAGGCCGTGTGGCCGTCGACACCCTGTCGAACCAACTGCTGTCGGAGATGGTGTACCGAATCGCCCAGGCTGCCGAGCGGCACGTCTTCGGTGCCAGCGCGGTGCTCGAAACAGCCTTTCCCACCGGCGTGGCCGCGCCGGCAAACCTCAACGACGACCTCGAGGCCCTGCGCACGCGCTTCTGGCTAGCCACCTCGGTGCACCGCGACCCCAACAACTACGCCTATTACGGCGATCGCAGCGGGCGCTTTTTCGGGCTCTGGCGACATTCGGAAAGCGACGCCGAATTGCGCCTGCGAAGCGCTGGCGACGGCCCGCGAACGATCTATCGCTTTTCCGGAATTGGCGGCGAACTGACTGATCCGGTGCGCGAGACGCGCATCTTCGAACCCCGTGAACGACCGTGGTTCAAATCTGGCGAAAGCTCGACGATGCATACCTGGACTTCGGTATACATTGATTTCAAGACCGAAGAGCTGGTCGCCACACGTGCCCGACGCGTCAACAACCCGGCCGGCGAGTTTCAGGGCGTCGTGGCCACCGATCTGTCGCTGCAAGGGGTCAACGACTTCCTGCACTCGCTGCGACTGAGCGCCAACGGCATCGCCTACGTCGTCGAAACCGACGGCCGACTGATCGGCACCTCACGCGGCCCACACCTGCGCAAGGATGCCGCCGGGGACAAGGTGCGGCTGAACGTGCAGGACAGCGACGATCCGCTGGTAGCCGCCAGTTACCGCGAGATCCGCAAGCTGCTCCACCCTTCCGCCGAAGCCCCGCACCCACAAACGGCGGTGTTTGAAACGGCCGCCGGCGAGGCGGTTGAGGCCGCCTATGCGCGCATTCAGGATGCCGCCGGACTGGACTGGATCATCGTCGTTGCGGTACCACGCAGCGACTTCCTGTCCGGAGTCACGGAGAATTTCAAGCGCACGGTACTGCTCGCCTTGCTGGCCTCGCTGATGACCATCCTGATCGGCTTCATGGTCCTCTCGGTCGTGGCCCGCGACCTCAAGGAACTGGCCGTGGCTGCGCGCAAGGTCGGCAACGGGGACCTCAACGCGGCCTTCGATGTCACCCGCCGCGACGAAATCGGCGACCTGGCGAAGAGTTTCAGGAACATGCAGAGCAAACTGCTCAGCGACCGGCTGACCGGGCTGGCCAACCGCGAGGCCTTCCTGCGCCGCGTCGATGACCGCTTGGCCCAGCAACGCGAACTCCCCGACCCCCGCCCCTTCGCCATTCTCTTCATCGATCTCAACGATTTCAAGCACATCAACGACAGCTTCGGCCATGACGTCGGCGACAAGGTACTGCAGGAAATCGCACAGCGCATGCTGACCGGACTGCGCAGCCGCGACCTGGTCGCGCGCTACGCCGGCGACGAATTCGTGGTCATGCTCGATGCGGTCAACAACCGCCAGGATGCCGAGAGCGCGCGCGCCAACATCGAGCAGCTGCTTCACGCCCCGCTGCTGTCGATCGATGCGGCGGCGCTGGGTGCCAACACCGGCGCCTCGATCGGCCTGGCCATGTACCCGGACGACGGGCAGGATGTCGAATCGCTGGTGCAATGTTCCGATGCCGACATGTATCGGCGCAAGCAGGCCATGCAGAACGCGCGCCGCGGGCCGGCAACACCGAGCGCCTGAGCAGCCCGCCTTTCGCTAGGCCGGCATGAACCAGCGCAGTTCGCCGGCGCCCACTTCACGCAGGGGATAGCCATAAAGGCGGCTCAGGGAATCGCTGCTGATGACCTGATCACTGCATCCCTGCAGCGTTGTGCCGTCGTCGAAGAGCAGCAGCGCGCGCGAGCAGAAACGCGCCGCCAGGCCGGGTTCATGGAGGACCATCACGCTGGCCGCCCTCTGCTCGCCGCGATTGAGCGTGGCAAACAGTTCGAGGGTGGCGATCTGGTGATTCAGATCCAGGTGCGCCAGCGGTTCGTCGAGCAGGTAGAGCTGCGGCGCCTGCGTCAGCAGGGTGGCGATGGCCAGCCTCTGCCGCTCGCCACCGGAAAGCGTCTGCACGTCGCGCTGCGCCAGTTCGGCAAGACCGACGGCGGCCAGCGCCTGGCGGGCTTGACGAGCATCCGCCTCGGACTCCCAATCCCAGCGATCGAGATGGGGATGACGCCCGACCAGCGCCGTTTCCAATACCGTCGACGAAAAAGCCTCACTGCGACTCTGCGGCAGCCAGCCACGAATGCGCGCGCTGCTGCGCGCCCCGAGTTGCGCGTAACTTGCCCCGGCGATGCGCACCTCGCCGGCTTCCGGCGCACGCAAGCCCGCCAGGACCGAGAGCAGGGTCGACTTGCCGGCGCCGTTGCGACCGAGAATGGCCAGCGACTCACCGGGCTGCAGGCTCAATTCCAGCTCGCGGCAGAAAATCCGGCCAGCGATGCCGACCTCAAGCGCACGAGTCGTCAGGAGAGGCGCACTCAGATCCGGCGGATCCATCTCATCCCCGCCCCGCTGCGCCACGCGTCAGCAGGAACAAGAAGACAGGCACGCCGATCAGCGCGGTCAGGACTCCCACCGGCAATTGCTGCGGTGCCAGGACAGTTCGTGCCAGGGTGTCGGCGAACACCAACAGGCTCCCGCCCGCAAGGACGGAGGCCGGTAGCAGAAGGCGCTGGTCGTTGCCGGTCGCCAGGCGAACGAGGTGCGGCACGATCAGGCCGATGAAACCGATCGCACCGGCATGGGTGACGGCCGCAGCCGTGGCCAGCGAGGCGACCAGGTAAACGCCGCGGCGCAAGGGGCGGACCGCGACGCCGAGCGCCTGCGCGACGTCGGCGCCACGGGCCAGCAGATTGAGTTCGCGGGCAAACGGCAGCGACACCAGCAGCACCGCAGCGAGCAGGATCAGCACCAACTTCGGGTCACCGGTCTGCGAGAGATCGCCCATCAGCCAGAAAAGCATGCCCCGCAGCCGATCTTCGGGCGCGATGGCCAACATCAGACTGACCACTGCACCGCAGCCGGCGGCAACGATCACCCCGGTCAATAACAGGCGCGAATGGGTCCAGCCGCCTTCGCCATGCGCCAGACCGAAGACCAGCAGCATCGCGCCGAGTGCGCCCACGAAAGCCAGCCCATTGACCCCGGAAACGCCAAGCCCAAGGACGATCGCCAGCAGCGCGCCGATACCGGCTCCCCCCGAAATGCCGAGCACGTAGGGGTCGGCGAGCGGGTTGCGCAACAACACCTGCAGCAGGGCCCCGGCCAGCGCCAGCAAGCCGCCGCAGGCGAAACCGGTCAAGGCGCGCGGCAGGCGCAGGCTGCGCACGACCTCGCCAGCGGTCGCGCCACCGTTGTCAAACAGTGCCGCCAGGGCCTCGAGCGGGCCAATTGGAATACTGCCCACCATCAGCGCCAGCGCCATGCTCATCTGCGACAGCCCGACAAGGCCTGCGAGAATCAGCAAGGCGCGGCGACGGGTGGGCATGCAGCCGCCTACTTGGGCGCGTAGCGGACACCGACGAAGACGTTCGCTCCCGCGGTGGCGTAGTTGTCAATCGTCTCGTAGTACTTGTCGAAGATGTTGTTGGCGCGGGCGAAGAGCGTCCAGTCGCGCTGCAGGCGGTAGTCGGCATACAGATTGACCAGACCGTAGCCGCCGAGGAGCCTGGTGTTGGCCGGATCATCGTAGCGGTTGCCGACCAGCTGCCACTCGCCGCGCAAGTCCCAGTCGCCAAGCGTGCGGCTGATGTAGCTGCTCATCTGTTGTTCGGAGCGGCGGGCGAGGCGATTGCCCTTGTTCGGCCCGTCTTCCTCGTTTTTCGGATCGAGGAAATCGACGGCAACACCCACCCCCCATTCCGAGAAGCGTCCGTCGTAGGTCAGCGTGGCGCCGCGCAGCACGGCCTTGCTGACGTTGACCGGGGCATAGGTCGGCGGCCGGAACTCGATCAGGTCGGTGATATCGTTGTTGTAGAGGACCAGCGAGGCCCGATGATTGCCGCGCTCCCAATTGGCGCCCACTTCGGTGTTTTTCGACTGCTCCGGCTTCAGATCGGGATTGCCACCGGAGAAGAAGGCGCTGGGAGGAAAATAGAGTTCGTTGAAAGTCGGCGCGCGAAACGCCGTCCCGTACGACACATGTGCTCGCCAGTCGGGTGTGAACTGATAGCCGTAGGAAGCGGAACCGGTCGTTTCATCGCCGAACTGCGAATTGTCGTCGCGGCGCAGGTTGAACTGCAAGCGGTGCTGGTCGATATTCGCGTTCCAACCGCCCAGCAACGAGCGAATCGTGCGTTCGGTCACCGTGTAGTCGGTGCTACCGGAGACTCTTTGCTTGGTGTATTCGACGGCCAGCAGGGCTTCGCCGACGGGCAGGACGATGTCGTTCTGCCACGATGCCTGATCCATGTCGGTGCGTATGGTGTACTCCCTGAAGTTGCCGGCATAGCCCTTGGAGGCGTCGGTGCTGGTACCGAGACGCAAGGTGCTCGTCCACACCTGGTTCAGGCGGTTGCGCGAGTAGATCGAATAGGACTCCAGGAGCTGATCGTTGGTGTAGTTCTTGTTCGCGCCGACGGCACTGAAATCGTTCGAGTCGTAGCGGTTGGTACCATCGCTGGCCAGCAGATTGACGCCGATTTCCTGACCGGCAGCCGGCCGCAGGGCGAAGTTCGCACTCAGGTTGCTGTTGCGATAGCCGTCATCGTCGGGGTTGTAGTAGAGGTTCGACTTGTCGTGAATGGCGTTGAAACCGCCGGTATCCAGATACCCCGCCTGGACGCTGTAGGAAACCAGATCGGTCCCGCCGGAGACGCCGACGGTGGTGTCGGTCGTCCCATAGGTGCCGTAGCCCGTACTGGCGTTGAGTCGTGTCGGCCCCTCGCCCTTGCGAGTGAAGATCTGGATCACCCCGCCGATGGCGTCGGCTCCGTACAGCGACGAAGCCGGACCGCGCAGAATCTCGATGCGCTCGATCTGGTCCAGCGGAATGCGCGCCAGCGCCGCGCTACCGGTCGTTGCCGAACCGATTCGCTGCCCGTCGATGAGCACGATGGACTGATTGCTGCTGGCGCCGCGGATTAACACGCCGCTGTTGGTGCCAGGACCACCATTGGCCGTGTATTGAATGCCGGCCTGGCGCGACAGCACCTGCTCGAGCGTCGATTGACCGGCTTCGTTGATTTCTTCGCGGGTGATGACCGACACGTCGCTGGTCAATTCGTTAGCGCGGGTTGCCTGCCGCGTCGCAGTAACCACGACCGGGTCGAGCAACTGATCGGCAGCACTGCCGACGGTCGGAAACAAAGTCCCGCAAAACGTGACCAATGCCACGGCAGAACCGGTGCCTGGCGTCCTCTGATTCCTCATGGGTTTCTCCCTGGGTCCGGCAAGCGTCCCCGCAAGCCGGCGAGCAAAAAATATCAAGTGCACCAGGAAGAAAACAACGAGGCGGGCGGCACGGCCGAGCGTTTCGTGTCCGCTTCCCCGCGGCACTTCCGTCAAGTGTGTGCGAAGGCCGGTATCCGGGCTCGCGAGTCTTGGTATGTCACCTTCCCAGGCTGGCGCCCAGTGGCATGTCGACACACCCGCACTCGCTTACCGTTGCGGGGGCAGCTCAGGCATGGCGTTCCGAAGAACACGCACCTGCTTCCCGTTTAACCGCGGCAGAGAATCTGCGTTGCGGCACCTTGCACGATGCTTTTCACCGACCACAGTCGACGAAAGCAGGGATTATAGCGCGCCCCGGCTGCCGGCGCCCCAGGCGCGCCGCAAAAAGGGCCGCAGCCGCCAAGCGCCCGAAGCACCGAGGAAGGGCCCCGCACGCCTTGACCAGGGATGCATCTTGAATCTATAGTCTGGCCATGCTGAATGAACTAGACACGCTCGAGAGCAAGATTGGTCAGGTGGTGGCGCTCTGCCACAGCCTGCGCGCTGAAAACGACCAGCTCCGCGAGCAACTCGCTGTCGCCGAAGGGGACAAGCAACGCCTCGCCGAGCGCATGGGAGAGGCCTCGGCCCGACTCGAGCAGCTCGCCCAGCAACTCCCCGAAGCCTCCGCCTGAGAATTCTTGTCCGATGCCCAACGAAGCCAATTTTCTGGATATCACCCTCCTCGGCAAGGAGTACCGCGTCGCCTGCCCACCGGATGAGCGCGCCGCACTGCTCAACGCTGCGGCCTACGTCGATGGCAAGATGCGCGACATCGCCGAGAAGACCAAGAGCAATCACGCCGAGCGCATCGCCGTGATGGCCGCCCTGAACATCGCTCACGAGCATCTCTCGGGGAATCAGGATGTGCCGGTGGGAGATCAGAAAATTGAATCAGCAATAGGGCTGGACATCGACGCCGTAAGGCGTAGAATTTGCCACATGGAGACGGAGCTGGAAGAGGTACTGAAGCCGACAGGCTGAGGTCTTGGTCCCATAGATCACAGGTTCCGGAAACTCCGAAAGAGTTCCCTGCGGTGTTTGTTAAGGTCATAGATTCCTTGAACCAATGCTCATTGGCATTGGTTGCAGACCATAGAAACCGCTGTTGTGTGTGCCCCTCAAGTCGGGCATACCTGATGCGGAAGGGATGTGACCTATCTGAACCCAGGTTCAGGATGCCGGCCTGACGGCACTTGCGGGGACAAAATTTGAAAGCGCGGAACCTTTGGTTTCGCGCTTTTTTTTGGCCTCACCTCCCGATGCGCAGGATCGCCCCGCAACGCTCCTGGCGTTGGCCATCGCCGCCGGCGGCAAACTGGATTTCTTGCGCTTGACCTGCATCAAGCAAAAGACCTCACCGTGCGCTTAGAGTATTCGCCTGACGCAAGACTGCTTGCCTTCGTGTTCGGTCGCATTGGCGACGCGCTCATGCAAGCAGCTTGCCAACAGGAGAGCCTCGATCTGATGAATATTTCCAGCCTGCTGGTCAATGCCCGCCCCGAAGTTCAACAGCAGGTGCGGGCTGGTCTGCTGCTTCTCGGTGGCGTCGAAGTCCACGCAGCGACCGAGGATGGCCAACTGATCGTGACCATCGAAGCCACCAGCGACCGCGCTGCGGCAGATCTGTTCACGACCATCAGTCGACAACCCGGCGTACTCTCCGCGTCATTGGTCTATAGCCAGTTTGAACCCGATCCTGATGAGGAAGTATGAGATGAAATTGACGTTGACTCGCCGTGACTTTATCAAGAGCAATGCCGTTGCCGCCGCGGCCACCGCGGCCGGAATCAGCATTCCCGGCATGGCCCAGGCGGCCCCCGCGAAATCCGATGGCGTGCGCTGGGACAAAGGCGCCTGCCGCTACTGCGGAACGGGTTGCGGCGTGCTCGTCGGAACCAAGGGGGGCCGCATCGTCGCCACCCAGGGTGACCCGGACGCACCGGTCAACAGGGGACTCAACTGCATCAAGGGTTACTTCCTTTCCAAGGTCCAGTACGGCAAGGATCGCCTGACCACTCCCCTGCTGCGCATGAAGGATGGCAAATTCGACAAGAACGGCGAGTTCACGCCAATTTCCTGGGATCAGGCTTACGACATCATGGCCGAGAAATGCAAGGCTGCGCTCAAGAAAGGCGGCCCGCGCAACATCGGCATGTTCGGCTCGGGGCAATGGACGGTTTGGGAAGGCTATGCCGCGGCCAAACTGATGAAGGCCGGCTTGCTGAGCAACAACATCGATCCGAACGCCCGTCACTGCATGGCCTCTGCGGTCGCCGGTTTCATGCGCACTTTCGGCATCGACGAACCGATGGGCTGCTACGACGACCTCGAGCACGCCGACACTTTCGTCCTCTGGGGTTCGAACATGGCCGAGATGCACCCGATTCTGTGGTCGCGGCTCACCGATCGCCGCCTGACCGGCAAGAACGTCAAGGTTCACGTCCTTTCGACCTTCAGCCATCGCTCAACCGAGTTGGCCGACAACGAGTTGATCTTCAAGCCGCAGAGCGATCTGGCAATCCTCAACTACATCTGCAACTACATCATCCAGAACAACGCGGTGAACGAGGAATTCGTTGCCCGCAACGTCAACTTCAAGAAGGGCGTGACCGACATCGGCTACGGCCTGCGGCCGAATCATCCGCTCGAGAAAGTGGCGATGAACAACGGTTATCCCGGTGAAGACGGCAAGCCCAAGGGCAACCCGGGCGGCGCCAGCGACATGAGCTTCGACGAATTCAAGGCCTTTGTCGCCGAGTACACGCTCGACAGGGCGCATGAGATCTCCGGGGTGCCGAAAGAGAATCTTGAAGCGCTGGCCAAGGCCTACGCCGATCCGAACACCAAGGTCACGTCGTTCTGGACCATGGGCTTCAACCAGCACACGCGTGGCACCTGGGCCAACAACATGATCTACAACGTGCATCTGCTGGTCGGCAAGATTTCCGAACCCGGCAACAGCCCGTTTTCGCTGACCGGCCAGCCCTCGGCCTGCGGCACCGCCCGTGAAGTCGGAACCTTCGCGCACCGCCTGCCGGCCGATATGGTGGTTGGCAATCCAAAGCATCGGGAAAGAAGCGAGAAGCTGTGGAAGCTGCCTGCCGGCACGATCCCGGACTGGAACGGCGCACACGCCGTCTTGCAGAGCCGCCTGCTCAAGGACGGCAAGATCAACTTCTACTGGACGACGACGACCAACAACATGCAGGCCGGGCCGAACGTCAATGACGAAGTCTTTCCGGGCTGGCGCAATCCCGACAACTTCATTGTCGTCTCCGACTGCTACCCGACCGTTTCGGCGATGTCCGGCGATCTCATCCTGCCTTCGGCGATGTGGATGGAGAAGGAAGGCGCTTTCGGCAACGCCGAGCGCCGCACACAGTTCTGGCGCCAACAGGTGAAGGCCCCGGGTGAGGCCCGCTCAGACCTGATCCAGTACATCGAGTTCTCGAAGCGCTTCACGACCGACGAAGTCTGGCCGGCAGAACTGCTCGCCAAGAACCCGGAGTACAAGGGCAAGACGCTCTACGAAGTGCTCTACGCCAATGGCCAGGTCGACAAGTTCCCGATCAGCCAGACCTACAAGGGCTTCGACAACGACGAAGCCAAGGCCTGCGGCTTCTACCTGCAGAAGGGGCTGTTCGAGGAGTATGCCGCCTTTGGTCGCGGCCATGCTCACGATCTGGCCGAGTTCGACACCTATCACAAGGCACGCGGCCTTCGCTGGCCGGTGGTCGACGGCAAGGAAACCCTGTGGCGCTTCCGCGAGGGCTACGACCCCTACGTCAAGGCCGGCGAAGGCGTGAAGTTCTACGGCAAGCCGGACGGCAAGGCAGTCATCTTCGCACTGCCCTACCAGCCAGCCGCGGAAATGCCCGATGAGGAGTATGACCTCTGGCTGTGCACCGGACGCGTCCTCGAGCACTGGCATACCGGCTCGATGACCCGCCGTGTCCCTGAGCTGTACAAGGCGATGCCGGATGCCTGGGTCTACATGAACCCGGCCGACGCCAAGAAGCGCGGCCTGCAACGCGGCGATGTCGTCAAGACCAGCACCCGCCGCGGCGAGATCGAGTTGCGCGTCGAAACGCGTGGCCGCAACAAACCACCGGCTGGCCTCGTGTTCATACCTTTCTTCGACGAGCACCGCCTGGTCAACAAGCTGACACTCGACGCCACCTGTCCGATCTCCAAGGAAACCGACTTCAAGAAATGCGCGTGCAAGGTGGTCAAGGCCTGATCGACACGCGAACGCAGGACAATCAGGGAGAGCCAGGGCGGGCAGAACATCGCCCGCCTCATGGCTGCTAAGCACCTGCCCGGTTTCTGGCCACGCAATAATGCCCACGGCAAAAAACAAGAGTAGCCCCGAGCCCTCGCGCGCGGCGAACACGCAATCGCTGGCGCGCCGTCAGTTCGTGTTCGATTCGGCACGGCTGCTTTGCGGTGTCGGCGTATTCGGGCTCGGTCTGGCCGCCTATACGAAGCAGGCCAAGGCGAAACCGCCACTCGCCATTCGCCCACCCGGCGCCCACGCCGAAGACGACTTCCTTGGCGCCTGCATTCGCTGCGGCATGTGTGTACGCGACTGCCCCTACCACATTCTCGAACTGGCCCGGCCAGAGTCGTCGATTGCCACAGGAACACCGTACTTTACGGCGCGTAGCGGGCCCTGCGAGATGTGCGAAGATATCCCCTGCGTCAAGGCCTGTCCGACAGGCGCGCTTGACCACGGCCTGACCGACATCAACCACTCAAGGATGGGCCTCGCCGTTCTTTCCGACCAGGAGACCTGTCTCAACTTCCTCGGGCTGCGCTGTGATGTCTGCTACCGCGTCTGCCCGGTGATCGACAAGGCGATTACCCTCGAAGTGCGGCCGAACACCCGTACCGGCCGGCACGCGATGTTCATTCCAACCGTGCACTCCGAGCATTGCACCGGCTGCGGCAAGTGCGAAAGCGCCTGCATCACCGAAGAAGCGTCGATCAGAGTGCTGCCCGCCAAGCTGGTGCAAGGCTCACTCGGCGAGCATTACCGCCTTGGTTGGGAAGAGAAGAGCAAGGCTGGCGGGCATTCTCTGGTCGAGGAGCGAGGGCTGGTCGATTTGCCGGATCGACTGCCCGAAGGCATGCATCTCGAAGGTCACTTCGATCCGGGTAGTGACAAGGTGCCGGCACGAAAACCGGCCAGCGGCCCGGCGCTTCCCAGCCTGCCGCCCGGCCTGGGTGGTCCCGCTGCGCCGGGCAGTGGCGTCAATGCCCTGCCTGCCGAGGGCCCGCGATGAACAGCAAGCGCCCAGGCGCCGAGGCGGTTGCCGCCAAGGGCTGGATTGCCGCCCACCAGTGGCTGTTGGCCCGCCGCCTCTGCCAAGCGGCGATTCTGGCCCTGTTCCTGCTCGGCCCCTTGGCAGCGGTGTGGATCGTCAAGGGAAATCTGGCCTACAGCCTGACCCTCGACACCCTGCCACTGACCGACCCCTACGTGTTGCTGCAATCGCTGCTCGCCGGCCACTGGCCCGAGCAACTGGCGCTGATCGGCGTGGTGATCGTTGTGGCTTTCTATTTTCTGGTGGGTGGGCGCGTCTATTGCGCCTGGGTCTGCCCGATCAATCCGCTCACCGATCTCGCCGGCTGGCTACGCCGCCGACTGGGGATCAAGGGCAGCGCGCACATTGCACGCAGCAGCCGCTACTGGATCCTGGCGATGACCCTGCTGCTCGCCGCGCTCACCGGCAGCATCGCCTGGGAACTGGTCAACCCGGTATCGATGCTGCATCGCGGACTGATCTTCGGACTCGGCGCCGCCTGGACGGTCGTACTGGCGGTCTTTCTCTTCGACCTGTTCGTCATGAGCCGCGGCTGGTGCGGCCACCTCTGCCCGGTCGGCGCTTTCTACAGCCTGCTCGGCAAGGGCAGCCCGCTGCGCGTTACGGCCAGCAAGCGGGCGGCGTGCAACGACTGCATGGACTGCTTCGAAGTCTGCCCCGAGCCACAGGTCATTCGCCCGGCATTGAAGGGTGCCGGCAAGGGGGTCGGCCCGGTCATTCTGGCCGGCAACTGTACCAACTGCGGGCGCTGCATCGATGTCTGCTCCAAGAATGTGTTCGCTTTCGGCCTGCGCTCCGACAACCCGCCGGAAAACGGCACGCAGAGCACCCGGCAGGCAGCGAGCAGCGGCAACTGAAGTACTCGAGAAACAGCCCAGATTCTTTTTTTTGATGTGGAGGGAACGCCAACCATGAAGCACTCACTGAAACTTACCATCGCCATCGTCGCCAGTTGCCTGACTTCGCTGGTGTTTGCCGCCGACGCCACGACCTCGATGCGCGGCGTCGACGTCGCCGCCCCCAGCCAGGCGCCCCAGGTCAAGGACTACGCCGGCAAACGCCCCGGCACCGAAGAGCCGGTGGCCCGTACCTTCAGCACGCAGCCACCGGTCATCCCGCACGCGGTGGAGAACTTCGACGAAATCACGCTCGAAGAAAACCAGTGCATGGACTGCCACTCGGCAGCGACCTATCAGAAGAAGAAGGCACCGAAGATGGGCGATAGCCATTTCATCGACCGTGACGGCAAGAAACACACCGAAGCGACCGGCGGTCGCTACAACTGCGTGCAGTGCCACGTGCCGCAGATCGACGCGCCGCCGCTGGTGGACAACACCTTCAAGGGCGACGCCGTCAAGAAACCGGTCAAGAAGAACTAGGCGAGCGCGAAGCAGCGACGGCAAGGGGGCCGGCTACTCAGCGTTCCAGATCATGCTCGCCGCAAAGGCCGAGCATCTCCTTGCGCGCCGCATCACGCAGGCCCACGGCAGCGGACCAGTCGTCGCCCGCCGGGGCCAGCAGCGATCCGAAGGCCAGCGTCAGGCGACCACGCCGCGGCATCCAGGTCTGATCGCGCAAGATGCGACGTGAGCCGCTCAGACCGGCCACCCGCACTGGCGTTCCCGCCCGCGCGGCAGCGACGAAGGCGCCCATGCGGAAGGGTTTCAGCCCGGCTTCGCGAGAAAAGGTTCCTTCCGGAAAAATGACCAGATTCTGCCCTTTCCGGAGCGCCGCGGCGATCTCGTCGACATCCTCCGCACTCCTGGACGCAGCGAAGCGTTCGACGAACAGCGTGCCGAGCGCGCTCAGGAAAGCGTGTACCACCGGCTGTTCGACCAACTCCCGTTTGGCGACAAAGCCGTAAGCCTGGCTCGGCGGCAAGGCCGCGCAGAGAGCCAGCGCATCGACATAACTGCAATGGTTGACCAGCAACAGATGCGGCACGCTCGGCGAGTCTGCCGCGGCGCTGACCTGCAAGCGCATCCCGGCCAGCGCGAAGAACAGCCGCGCTGCCCGGTGCACCAGGCGGCGGCCACTCGCCGGTGAGCGCAGCAGCTTGCCGAGGACGATAACCGCCGCCAAAGTCGGCGCGCCGAGGACGAGAAAAACGCTCCAGCACCAGACGCCATAGGCGCGCCTGGCAAAGCGCCGGGCCACCTCTCCCAGGCGCGCGCGCAGCGAGGCCAGGCCAAGGCGCAACATCTGTTGCCGCGCCGGCACGGTCGGAGCACCGATCAAGCCCTTCTCGTAGGCCTCGCGCGAAGCGTTGCGACGAATCTTGCCACTCGAAGTCTTGAGCACCGAGTTCGGTGGCGCCAGGACGACTTCGTCAGCAGGCATCCCGATTGCATCAATCGCGGCGTCACTGATCTTCTGCCGCAAGCCCTCGAGCGCGCTCGCCTCTTGCTCACGCGTCTCGGCGAGAACCACCAGTCGTTCGCTGGCATTGAGCGCATCCTTGCTGGCAAAGACGGCCACGCAGCCCTTGCGTACGCCCGGAATATTGCCGACCGCCTGTTCGAGTTCATAGGGGTAGAGGTTTCTTCCACCGCGGATGATCAAATCCTTGACCCGACCGGTCAGGTAGATCTCGCCAGCGACGGTATAAGCGAAGTCGCCGGAGTCGAGCCAGCCGTCGCTGAACAGCGCCTGCGTCGCTGGCGGGTTGCGATAGTAGCCGCGCGTCGCCGAAGGGCCGCGGAACTGCAGTCGCCCGACGCAGCGATCCGGCAGCTCGCAGCCTTCCGCATCGACGATACGAATCTCATGCCCTGGCAAGGCCCGCCCACAGGCGGGAACGCGCATCGCCTGGCCATGACTGTCGGTGACCGGGACAGCGCATTTCCGATTGACCACTGCTTCGCGTTCGATCCGATCGATCAGCGGGCCGCGCCGCAGGGGCGGGAAAGCCAGGCCGACCGAGCATTCGGCGAGGCCATAGACCGGCGTAATCGCCTCGCCGTGCAGGCCGCAAGGGGCGAAGCGTTCGCCAAATGCCTGCAGCGTTGTCGGGCTCACCGGCTCGGCACCGTTCAAGGCCAGACGCCAGGATGAGAGATCAATTCCCTGCAAATCGGCGTCGGCAATGTTGCGCGCGCAGAGTTCGTAAGCGAAGTTGGGCGCCGGGGAAATGGTTCCGCGATGATCGGAGATCGCCCGCAGCCAGCGCGCCGGGCGCGACAAAAATGCCAGCGGCGACATCAACACCAACGGCATGCCGAAATAGAGTGGGCAGAACCAGGCACCGATCAGCCCCATGTCGTGATAGAGCGGTAACCATGAGATGAAGACGTCGTCACTGCTGACCTCGCAGGCCGCCCCCATCGCACGCACATTGGCCAACAGGTTGGCGTGGCTGAGCACGACGCCCTTGGGGTCGCCGGTGCTGCCTGAGGTGTACTGCAGGAAAGCAATGTCGTCGGCTTGCGCGCGGTACAGCAGCTCAATCGGTTCGCTATCGAGTTCCGCTGGCGTGAGCACTTCACTCAGGCTCGGCGCCTCGCGGCGCAGCAGCGCGGCAACGCCTTTCGCCTGCGGCACGGTAATGATAAACACCGCTTCGGCGTTGGCGAGAATGCGCGCGTGCCGACGCAGGTGATCCTCGATCTGCGCCAGCCGCGCCGGCGGATAAATCGGCACCGGAATTCCGCCGGCGAGCAGAACCCCGAAAAAGCTGCTCAGGTAGTCACGGCTGGTGGGCAGCATCAGGGCCACCGTCTGCCGCGGCAACAGCCCGCGGCCCACCAGGCCAGTGGCGATGCGGCGCGACTCCTCGAAGAGATCGGCGTAGGAAATGGCCTCGGGACGGAACTCACCCTGCTCGCCGCCACTTCCGTAGAGCAGCACATGCGTGCGCTGCGGAGAGTGTTGCACATGCCATTCGAAGACATCGACCAGCGTCATCGCCTGCGTCGGAACACTGATCGGGCCGCTCGCTGCCGACACGTCGACGACCGGCGCCGAAGGGGCTTCACCCGCGGCACGGGCAATGAAGCGCAGCAAGTCCTGTGCCGTTTCAGCCTCGGCCAAGGCGCTTTCCGGCAGGGAGCAGCCGAACTCGCTGCCGATACGCAACAGGAGCTCGACGCGCGCCAGACTGTCCAGGCCCAGGTCGCGTTCGAGGTGACTGCTCAGGCTCACCCGTGCGACCCGTCCCGGGCGCGTCTCGGCAACCAGGCCAGTGAGCACGCCGAGCAGACGCTCCGAGGCCATTGGCGATTGCTTTTGCAGTGGTTCTGGCAACCGCTCGGCGCTCACGGCCCGCGCTCCCGGCCGGCGCCCGCTTCGGCGCACTGCCACTGCCACGCGACGATGCAGAAGCGACCCTCCTGCCTGTGCTCACCTGTGGTCATTTGTTTCCCCGATACGAATGGCCTGGGTCGGGCACGGCGCGAAGCAGGCAGCACAGCCGGTACAGCGCGCAGTGTCCACCACCGGCAGCGAAATGCCGCCGACCCGCGGCACGAAGCGAATGGCGCCGGCCAGGCAATGGTCGCCGCAGATTCGGCATTCGATCTGCTTGGCCGCCAGGCAGTGCTCGCCAATCGCCGCGCGCAACGACCACGGCGGCTGCTCCGCGGCGCGCCGCAAGGCACCGCTGGTGCAGGCGTCAACACACGCCGCACAGAACGAGCATTCGCCACGGCTGAAATCAAGCACCGGATAGCCACTGTCGCCGTTGCTGATAATGCCCGTTGGACAGACCGGCCGGCAGTCCGTGCAACGCGTGCAGGCCTGCAGAAACGCCGCTTCGGCAAGCGCCCACGGCGGCCGCAGCGCGGCCGGGCGGCGCGAAAACCGGCCACGGAGGAAATTGCGACGGCTGCTCGGGTCGCTCACCGGGCGAGTCCAGCTTGGCACCGCCGCGCTTGATCAGGTCGGCCGACGCGCAAGCCCTCGTCGGGCAAGCGAGCTTGGCCAGTGGCGATGGCAATCAATACGCCGTCGGAGTGCCACCGGCACCCGCTCGCCAACGGTCCTCGAAAAGCACCTCATCGAGCGCCAAGCGACTGCCCCAACCCTTTGATTCAAGAACCGGTTGCGGCGGAAACTCGGCCACCGGACCAAGACAGAGAATGGCCACCGGACGGCTGCCAGCCGGCATCTCGAGCAGGTCGCCAACCGCTTCGGGGTCGAAAAACGAAACCCAGCCCAGGCCGACACCCTCGGCCCGAGCCAGCAACCACATGTTCTGGATGGCGCAGGCAGTCGACGCGAGGTCCATTTCCGGCAGCGTGCGGCGACCGAAAATGTGTGCCTCGCGATCCGGCATCAGCGCCACCACCAGCACTTCGGCACACTCGCGAATACCGTCGATCTTCAGCTTCAGGAACTCGGCAGCGCGCGTCGGCAGGCGCTCAGCGGTCGCCAGGCGCTCGGTATCGACGATGCGCCACAGCGCCTCACGCGTCGGGGCGGTAGCGATGCGCACGAAACGCCAGGGCTGCATGTAACCCACCGACGGCGCGCAATGAGCAGCCTCGATCAGGCGGCCAAGCAGACCGTCGGGGAGTGTCCCCTCGGCAAACTGCCGGATATCGCGACGCTCGCGGATAACCCGCTCGATGGCGGCCACATCCGCCGCCGGGTAACGGTGCTCGCTCATCAGCGGGAAAGAACGCTGCAGCGGCGGCCGACGCGCACGGCCCGTTTCGCGAAGGCAGGCGCAAGCCGCCGCTCATCCCCGGCGCAGGTTCTGGTTTCGGCGGCGGGCCGAATACTGTCGGCCACGGCCAGGTCGTCACACATGCAAAGCTCTCCAATGGTTGCGGCGATCACGCTTGGGCGGCAGAGTCTACCAGACTGAGCAGAACTGCGTCAGTCGCGTCTCGTTTCCAGCCACCTACCAGCGCGGCTTGTAGCCGAACGGCGTGACTGCCAGATAGGCGAGGCTGCGCCAATAGCGACGATCAATTGACCACGCCTTGAGAAACGCCCTGGCGGCGATCGTGCGGCTTGCCCCGGCGCCGCCTCTCAGATGCCCCAGGCCGAACTCGGCGCAGTACAGAGCCAGTTGCCGCTTGAAGCGCTCGGGCGCGACGCAGCGACCATCCTGGCTGCACAGTCCCCAGCGCTCTGCGGCCGTTTCGAGAAGGCGCGTGCGGTAGTCGATCGGCCTGATTATCCCTGACCCCTGCGTCGGGTGCTGCCGATAGAGCGTCGTCACTTCGCGGAGTTTCAGAAACTGCGAGCTTCTCGACACTCGCAACCAGAAATCCCAATCCTCGCTGTAGGGAAGCGATTCATCAAAACCACCGTGAGCGATCACAACCGCCGCTCGCGCCAAGGCGGTGCTGGTCAACACCCAGCTGTCGAGCAGCATTTGGTGGTAAATCCAGCCAGAAAGCTCGCCGTCGCTCCCTTGCGCAGCCGCTTGCGGGAGGAATTCTGCCGGCGCCGGGAAGTCGCCCGCCTCGTCCTGCCGCCAGCGGACGAAGTCAGAGAACACCACGTCGACCTGGGGATTCGCGGCGAAGGCCGCCAGTTGGCCGGCCAGCTTGTTGGGCTGCCAGTAGTCGTCATGGTCGACCAGGGCAATGAACTCGCCGCGCGCCTCCCGGATGCCGTGATTGCGTGCGGCACCAACGCCGGCATGGCTTTGCTCGATGAATCGGACCGGGTCACCAAAGCGGCGGGCAATGGCGCAAGTGTCATCCGTCGAGCCATCGTCGATGACGATGACCTCGATATCCGAAACCTCTTGCTGAAGGATGCTGTTGATCGTTTCGCTGATGTAGCGCGAGCCGTTGTAAGTCGGGATAACTACGGAGACTAAAGGCATGGCGTCAAATCACTCAAAAAAAGTTCTCATCGGCCCGAGCATCGGCCAACGCTGACAGTACCCTCCGACTGAATGGCTAGCCTGAAGTTCCGACCGCTCGCAACCGCGATTGCGGCGCCAAGCCTCTGTTTTTTCTAAGCAATTCGTTCGATAAGCAGGCTTTCTGGCTTCTTTTTGTAGTCACTGATGCGTATTGATATGCGCTGGTGTGTGTTTTATATTT
>LBIU01000349.1 GCA_000987445.1 Candidatus Accumulibacter adiacens
AGGGGGGAACGGCTGGGTTTCATGATTTGCTGTGTCTGCACGTGTCATCCCCGTCAGGCATGGGATTCTCTATCGGCCGCGGATCCTACCTTGTTTTTTCTTGTCAGGAGCCGTGCTGGTGGTCTTGCTTCAACGCTTGAAGCGTTCTTCGGCCAGGGCGTCGGCCACTTCGCCGGTGGGCCGTGCTTCCTTGTCGGCGCGTTCGAAAATCTCCAGCAGCGTGTCGTGGATGCCTTCCAGGTGACGCAGCAGGGCCGGGCGATCGAAGCCGATTCGTTCATGATAGATGTCGATGATCCCACCGGCATTGATCACGTAGTCCGGCGCGTAGAGGATGCCGCGACGCATCAGTTCGCTGCCGTGGCGCAGCTCGGCAAGTTGGTTGTTGGCGGCGCCGGCGACGATGCTGGCACGCAGCTGCGGGATCGTCTCATCGTTGAGAATGGCGCCCATGGCGCAGGGGGCGAAGACATCCACGTCGGCGGCGTAGATGGCTTCCGGCGCCAGCGCGCTGGCGCCCAGCTCCTCGCGCGCGCGCACCAGATTCTCCTCGTGGATGTCGGCGACCCACAGTTGCGCGCCGGCTTCCCTGAGCTGGCGGGCGAGGTCGAAACCGACGTTGCCGACGCCCTGGATGGCTATCCGCAAGCCGTCCAGTGAATCGCGGCCGAGCTTGCGCTTGACTGCTGCCTTGATGCCGAAGAAAGTGCCGTAGGCGGTGGCCGGTGAGGGGTCGCCACTGCGCATTCCCTCGGCCTCGTGGGAAGGCTTGTCTTCGATGCCGGCGACGTGCGGCGTGCGCGCGGCGAGGTATTTCATGTCGGCGACGCTGGTGCCCGAGTCCTCGGCGGCAACGTAGCGGCCGTTGAGCTGGTTCAACGCCCGCGCAAAGGCGTCGAGCAGGGCGGGCGTCTTGTCGGTACGCGGGTTGCCGATGATCACCGACTTGCCGCCTCCGAGCTCGAGGCCGGCCAGGGCCGACTTGTAGGTCATGCCGCGCGACAGGCGCAGCACGTCGCGGATGGCATCGTCTTCGGTGGCGTAGTGCCACATGCGGCAGCCGCCGAGCGCCGGGCCGAGATTGGAGTTGTGCACCGCGATGATGGCTTTCAGGCCGCTGGCGTCGTCGCTGCAGAAAACCACTTGTTCGTGATCGGCAAAATCACGCAGGGAAAAAACGGACATGGCAATGCTCCTTCTTCTGGTAATCAGGGAGGCCGCAATTCCGCTGCCGGCGCTTGTGGCGAGCGGGGCGGAATTGCCGCGGGGGATAGGTTCTGAAACGGCTCTCGATCAGGCCGAGAGTTTGCTCGTCGGCATCTGTTGCACGACCTGCACGCTCGGCGTGCTCTGGCCGTTGAAGCGTGCCAGCAGCGTTTCCTGCTGCGCACGGGCGTGCTCGACATGGCGCTCGCGGACATGGCCGAAGCCGCGGATCTGCTCGGGCAGGCTGGCCAGTTCGACGGCCGCTTCGTGGTTGCTGGTCTTGAGCCCGGAGAGCAGGGTTTCGATCAGCGTCTCGTAGTCGGCGATCAGTTGCCGGTCGAGCTTGCGCTCGGCGCTGCGCGCGAAAATGTCGAAGCGGCCGCCGCGCAGGTGTTTGTAGCCCGCCAGGATGCGCATCGCCTTGAGCATCCACGGGCCGTAAGTGCGCTTCTTGAGCTGCCCGCTGGCCGGGTCCTTGCCGGCGAGCAGCGGCGGTGCGAGGTGGAAGACCAGTTTGTAGTCGCCTTCGAACTGCGCCTCGACGCTCTCGAGGAAGGCACTGTTGGTGTATAGCCGGGCCACTTCATACTCGTCCTTGTAGGCGAGCAGTTTGTAGTAGCCGCGGGCGACGGCTTCGCCGAGCAGCGAAATGCCCGGCGTCAGGGCCTCTTCGGCGGCACGCACGCGCTTGACCAGCGCCAGGTAGCGCGCGGCGTAGGCGGCGTCCTGATAGTCGCTGAGCTGCTGCTGGCGACGGGCAATCAACTCGTCGACGCTGGTCGACAAGCGATGATGATCGGGCAGGTGCGCCGCTTGCGCGGCCTTGACCACCGCCGCCCGATCGACCGCCGCAACGCGGCCCCACTGGAAAGCGGTGGTGTTGGAACGGACTGCCGTCGCATTGATCTCGATGGCGCGCAGAATCGCCGTGCGCGACAGGGGTACCAGGCTTTTCTGCCAGGCAAAGCCGAGCATGAACAGGTTGGTGGCGATGGCGTCGCCCATGATTGCGGTCGCCAGCTGCGAGGCTTCGAGGAAATCGGCGTACTCGTTACCGACGGCGTCGGCGATGCGTGCTTCCATGCCGTCCTGCGGGAACTGCGGGTCCGGATTGGCGACCACGTCACCGCTGCGTGCCTGCGCGGCAAAGCCGCGCACGAAGTCGCTGGTCGTGCTCTGGTCGCGGTTGATGACCACGCGGGTGTGGCCGGCGCGCATCTTGGCGATCGATTCGTCGCTGGCGGCGACGACCAGATCGCAGGCGATGACCGCGTTGGCCTCGCCGGCGGCGACGCGCGCCGCGTAGAGCTGTTCCTGGTGGTCGGCGATGCGCACATGCGACCAGACGGCGCCGCCTTTCTGCGCCAGCCCGGCCATGTCGAGGACCAGCACGCCCTTTTTTTCGAGGTGCGCGGCCATTCCCAGCAGGGCGCCGATGGTCACCACGCCGGTGCCGCCGACGCCGGTGATCAGCATGCTCCACGGCCTTGCCGTGCCGGGCAGGGTCGGCTCGGGCAGTTGTGCGAACAAGGCCTCGCTCGGCGCCGCCGCCTTGCCTTTCTTCAGCGCGCCGCCTTCGACGGTGACGAAGCTCGGGCAGAAGCCCTTGAGACAGGAGAAGTCCTTGTTGCAGGCCGATTGATCGATGGCCCGCTTGCGGCCGAACTCGGTTTCGACGGCGACCACCGACATGCAGTTGGATTTCTCCGAGCAGTCGCCGCAGCCTTCGCAGACGAGATCGTTGATCAGCACCCGCTTCGCCGGATCGGGGAAGGTGCCGCGCTTGCGACGACGGCGCTTCTCGGCGGCGCAGGTCTGGTCGTAGATGATCGCCGTCGTGCCCGGCAGGCTGCGCAGTTCGCGCTGCACCGCGTCCAGCTGGTCGCGATGACGCACCGGCGTGCCGGACGGTAGCGCTGCGTCGCCGCGGTATTTCCGCGGTTCGTCGGTGACCACGACGATGTGCTTGATGCCCTCGGCGGCGATCTGCTGGGCGATGATCGGCACGCTCAGCGGGCCATCGTGCGGCTGCCCGCCGGTCATGGCGACGGCGTCGTTGTAGAGAATCTTGTAGGTGATGTTCACGCCGGCAGCGACCGACTGGCGGATGGCCAGTAGCCCGGAGTGGAAATAGGTGCCGTCGCCAAGATTGGCAAAGACATGCTGCGTGCGGGTGAACGGTGATTGACCGACCCAGGCCACCCCCTCGCCACCCATCTGGCAGAAGGTCTGCGTCGATTCCGGCGACAGCCAGGTGGCCATGTAGTGACAACCGATGCCGGCCAGCGCGCGCGAGCCCTCCGGGACTTTGGTCGAGGTGTTGTGCGGACAGCCCGAGCAGTAGTGCGGGATGCGGGCGATGGCGCGATTCGGCTTGGCCAGCGCCGCCTCCTTCTCTTCGAGAAAGGCCAGACGTGCGGCGACGCGCTCGGAGGTGTAATAAATGGCGATGCGCGCGACAATCACCCGGGCGATCATCGCCGGTGTCAGTTCGCCGGCGGCCGGCAGCAGCCATTGCGAGTGCGGCAGCGACCATTCCCCTTTCTCGTCGAACTTGCCAATGACGCGCGGTCGCGCCGACTCACTCCAGTTGTAGAGCTCTTCCTTGAGCTGGTATTCGAGAAACTGGCGCTTTTCCTCGATGACCAGGATCTCTTCCAGCCCTTCGGCGAACTGGCGAATGCCCTCGGCCTCCAGCGGCCAGACCATGCCCACCTTGTACAGGCGCAGGCCGATCTTCGCCGCCACGGCGTCGTCGATGCCCAGGTCTTCGAGGGCTTGGCGCACGTCCAGATAGCTCTTGCCGCTGGTGACGATTCCCAGACGCGGTGTCGGGCTGTCGATGACCACCCTGTTCAGCTGGTTGGCGCGGCAGTAGGCCAGGGCGGCGTAAAGCTTGTGGTGCAGCAGGCGCTTTTCCTGCACCAGCGGCGGATCGGGCCAGCGCAGATTGAGACCGTCGACCGGCAAGGGGAACTCGCTGGGGATGAGGGTCTCGACGGCGAAGGGGTCGATGTTCACCGACGCCGAGGTCTCGACGGTGTCGGCCAGCGCCTTGAACGCCACCCAGCAACCCGAGTAGCGCGACAGCGCGAAGCCATGCAGGCCCAGCTCAAGGTATTCCTGGATGTCGGCCGGGGCCAGCACCGGCATCATCAGCGCCTTGAACACATGTTCGGTCTGGTGCGGCAGGGTCGAGGATTTGGCCGCGTGGTCGTCGCCGGCAATCGCCAGCACGCCGCCGTATTTCGATGTGCCGGCGGCGTTGGCGTGGCGGAAGACGTCGCCGCTGCGATCGACGCCCGGTCCCTTGCCGTACCACATGGCGAAGACGCCGTCGTAGCTGGCGTTCCGGTCCAGCGTGACCTGCTGCGTGCCCCACACCGCGGTCGCGGCCAGGTCTTCGTTGAGCCCGGCCTGGAAGTGGATGTGCTTCGGCTCGAGAAATTTCTTCGCCCGCCAGAACTCGTGGTCGACGTTGCCCAGCGGTGAGCCGCGGTAGCCGCTGACAAAGCCGGCGGTGTTCAGCCCGGCGCGTTCGTCGCGGGCGCGTTGCAGCATCGGCAGACGCACCAGCGCCTGTGTTCCATTGAGGTAGACGCGGCCGCTTGGCAACTGATACTTGTCGTCCAGTGCGACGGTACGGAGTGCCGTGTTTCCGGCGCTTCCGCTCTCTTCGGCAGCTCCGGCATTGCTTTGCGATGCATCCATTTGGCTGTCTCCTCGATGGACCGGGCGTTGTGTTTCGCGAAATGATAGGGAATCGTTGTGTTATCGTAAAATCACAAAAACGCACGCGAGGTATCCTAAAAACAGATGGCAAGCGATGTCACCCTGCGTCAGTTGCGCTATTTCGCGGCCGCGGCCGAGACCGGCCAGTTCTCGATGGCGGCGGCGAGCCTCTTCGTCTCGCAATCGGCGATCACCAACGCCGTCCTTCTGCTTGAAGACCGGTTGGGGGTGAAATTGTTCGATCGCAGGCCGCACGGCGTTTCGCTCACCGCCGAGGGGCACAGCTTTTATCAGCACGCCCGGCACATCCTCGACTCGCTCCAGGACGCGCTGCGCGAACCGCGTTTCCGCATCAACGGCCTGCGCGGCGCGATCCGCATCGCCGCGACCTATTCCGTGCTCGGCTATTTTCTGCCGCCACTGTTCGCCCGCTTTCGTGCCAACTACCCGGACATCGATTTCGACCTGCACGACCTGGGTCGGCGCAAGGTCGAAGCGGCGGTGCTCTCCGGCAACCAGGAGCTGGGGGTGCTGATCCTCTCCAACGTCGAGGATCGCGAGCGCTTCGCTCACCATGTGTTGATGCGTTCGCGGCGTCAGCTATGGGCGGCCAGCGGCCATCCGGTGCTGGCGCAGCCCTATCCCTCGCTGGCCGACATCGCGCGCCAGCCCTACATCCTGCTCACCGTCGATGAGGGCGAGGAATCGAATCGCCGCTACTGGACCGACAACGGCCTGAGCCCGAATATTGCTTTTCGCACCAACGGTATGGAAGCCTTGCGCGGCCTGGTTGCGCACGGTTTCGGAGTGACCATCCTCAGCGACATGGTCTATCGCCCGTGGTCGCTGGAAGGCAAGAGAATCGAAGCCCGCCCGATCCTGGACGCCATCCCGCATCTGGAGGTCGGTTTGATCTGGGCGAAGGACGCGACCCTGGCCGAGCCGGCCGAAGCCTTGCGGCAGTTCCTGATCCAGGCTTGCGGCAACTGATGCGAGCGGCTTGCCGGCGAGGCTGCCAGGCAGGCGCGCTGCCCTGATCGCCGATCGCGTGTCGGCTTCGGCAAGTCCTGATCGTTCGATCACCGTTTTTTCTTTCCAGGCGACTTCGCTGTCGTCGTCATGAATGCGATTGACACGACGATCCGCGCAAACCTACGATGGATCCCATTCAAAATCCAACAGGGTATTCACAGCGATGATCGCTCTTCGACAGCTGCCGCACTACATCAATGGTCATCTGATCCCTGGCGGTGATTCGCGCTGGGGCGAGATCTTCAATCCTGCCACCGGGCAACTCACGGCGCGGGTGCCGCTGGCCAGTGCCGTCGAGACCGGAAAAGCGGTCGCCGCGGCAGCCGCCGCGCTGCCCGAGTGGTCGGACACGCCGCCACCGCGACGCGCGCGCGTGCTCTTCCGCTTCCGCGAGCTGCTCGAGCAGCAGCTCGACGAGCTGGCGGCGATCGTGACTGGCGAGCACGGCAAGGTGCTCGACGATGCCCGTGGTGAGATCATCCGTGGCATGGAGGTCGTCGAGTTTGCCTGTGGCATTCCGCAGCTGTTGAAGGGCGAATACTCCGACCAGATCGGCAGCGGTATCGACAGCTGGTCGATACGCCAGCCGGTCGGTGTCTGCGCCGGCATTACGCCTTTCAACTTTCCGGTGATGGTGCCGATGTGGATGTTTCCGGTCGCGCTGGCCTGTGGCAATACCTTCGTTCTCAAGCCTTCCGAACGTGACCCGTCGGCCAGCCTGTTCATCGCCGATCTGCTGGCTCAGGCCGGGCTGCCGAAGGGGGTGTTCAACGTCGTGCATGGCGACAAGGAAGCGGTCGATAGCTTGCTCGCCGATGCGCGTGTCGCCGCGGTCAGTTTCGTCGGCTCGACGCCGATTGCCGAGTCCATCTACGCGACGGGAACCGCCAATGGCAAGCGGGTACAGGCGCTCGGCGGCGCCAAGAACCACCTGGTGGTGATGCCCGACGCCGACCTCGAGCAGGCGGTCGAGGCCCTGATCGGCGCCGCCTATGGGTCGGCCGGCGAGCGCTGCATGGCGATATCGGTGGCGGTGGCGGTCGGCGCTGTCGGCGAGCAACTGGTGCCGGCATTGGCCAGACGCGTGCGGGCGCTGAAGGTCGGTGCCGGCACCGAGCCAGGCATGGAAATGGGGCCACTGGTGACCCGGCAGCATCTCGACAAGGTGCGCGGCTATGTTGATCTGGGGGTTGCCGAGGGGGCGGCGCTGCTGGTCGATGGGCGCGAGCTGCGGCTTGCCGGTCAGCAGGGGGGCTTCTTTCTCGGCGGCTGCCTGTTCGACCGCGTCTCCCCCGACATGCGCATCTATCGCGAGGAGATCTTCGGGCCGGTGCTGTGCGTCGTGCATGTCCCTGATTTCGAGGCCGCTGTCGACCTCATCAATGCCCACGAATATGGCAACGGGGTGGCGGTGTTTACGCGCAGCGGCCATGTCGCCAGAGAATTCGTGCGCCGCATCGAGGTTGGCATGGTTGGCGTCAATGTGCCGATTCCTGTCCCGATGGCCTTCCACAGCTTCGGCGGCTGGAAGCGTTCTCTGTTCGGTGACCATGCGGTCCATGGTCCGGATGGCGTGCATTTCTACACGCGCTTGAAGACAGCGACCGGTCGCTGGCCGCAGGATGCGGCGAGTAGTGCCAGTTTTGTCATGCCTACGCATTGACCGCGGCCACCGCTCTACGCGGACCGGGCGGGAAGTCCGGTGGCCCGCTGCTGTGCGCCCACGCCGCAAGAAAAGTTTGTCGCATCACTGCTCCTGGCCGTGCTATCTTCCGATGACGATTGAGTTGGTCATCGGAAATCACGCAGCGCCTGCGGTAAGCGTCAGGAGTTGTCGAAACACCCTTGCGCGTGGCAGTGATGGCCGTTTCCCTTACATGCAGTGCGCATTTCGGCTCGCAGGCCGGAATCGTTTGGCGGACAAAGAGCATGCTCCCTGGATTCGCTGCCGCACTTCGCCGTTCCTCCTTCCGCAACAGCAAGGAGCGGGATTC
Source organism: Candidatus Accumulibacter adiacens (assembly GCA_000987445.1). Classification (GTDB taxonomy): domain Bacteria; phylum Pseudomonadota; class Gammaproteobacteria; order Burkholderiales; family Rhodocyclaceae; genus Accumulibacter; species Accumulibacter adiacens. The sequence goes on from LBIU01000349.1 coordinate 7,965, forward strand.
GTGCGTCTCGACCGTAATTTTCGAGATGTCGAGCAGGTCGCCACTTTCGGCAAGGCGCTGGCGGCGGCCTGCGTCGGCAATTCGGCTGATCGGGCTGCCGTGAAAGCGTTCGCCTGCCAGTATGCCCTGCTTCGCTTTCGCCCTTTCGCCGAAACGGGCGAATTTGCCAATGTGGGGGTCGTTCTGATGGCCGCCGAGGCCGGCTTCTTTGATTTTCGCCTGCTCAAGCGTTACGGTCGGCTGACGCAGTTCTTCTACCCGTTCGACCGCGAGGTGTACCTGAACGGGTGCGAGTTGTTCAAGGAAGAGCTGCAGCGCTTCGCCGGCGAACTGCGCCGCGACGCGCTCGACGGAGGCAGGGCGGCGCCGAATCTGCTCCTGGCGAGCAAGCACTTCGCCGATCTGGTTCGCTCGCGCGACGCCATGTTCCACTTCGACCAACAGCGGCTTGTTCTTGCCGACGACCCTGAAGCCAAGCTCGATGCCCTCTACGACCACTATTGCGAGCGCAATTTCATGAGCAGGGAGTTTTGATCAGCGACGGTCGTGAAGTCTTCCCGGCCAAGCGAAGGCGGCTGCGCTCTGGCCTTGCCGCTGGCCGAAAGTGCGCTTGCCGTTCTCCGGGATGGCGCGCCAGCGGGACGTCGACTTCGCCGCCGCACCTCGTGCGTTGCGCGCCTGACTCTGCCGATGGCAGGGTCGCGGTTTCTCTGCTAACGTACGCATCCTGAGTATTTCAACGCCGACCGAGGAGTAAATTGCTGATGAGACCAGAGCGTTTCCCGATAGCAGTGATCGCTGCCGCGCTGCTGCTGATTCCCGTCGTCAGTGGCGCGCAGCCGGTCAGTCCCGCTGCAGCCAAGACCAGCGCGGCGGCCGAGGCGAAGACTGCAGCCGCGGTCGCTGCCGCGGTGGCCAAGGCGGATGCGGCGGATGCTGCTGCGGCGTCGGAAGCGGCGAACGCCGCCGCGCCTGCCGCCCCTTCGGCAATACCTGCCGCGCCGGCAGCGCCGCCGGTCATTGACCCGGAGGCCGCTGCCGCGCTCAAGCGCAGCAGCGACTATCTGCAAACGCTGAAGTCGTTCAGCATACGCGTCGATGCCAGCATTGACGAGGTACTCGATAGCGGCCAGAAAGTGCAGTTCGGCTCGCTCGCCGATATCTCGGTGGTCAGGCCCAACCGCCTGCGGGTGGATGTGATCGACGACCACAAGCAGCGCCAGTTCTACTACGACGGCAGGACGCTGACGGTCTACGGCAAACTGGTGAACTACTACGCCTCGGTGAAGGCGCCCAAGACCATCAAGGAGATGTTGGTCTTCGCCGAAACCAAGTATGGGCTGGAGTGGCCCCTGGCTGACCTGCTGGCACCGGAGTCCCTGTCGGAAAACGTCAAGTCGGCCTTCTATGTGGGCAAGGGCCGCGTTCGCGGCGTTCTCTGCGACCACTATGCTTTCCGCCAGGACGACGTCGACTGGCAGATCTGGATCCAGGAAGGCAAGAAGCCGTTGCCAAGAAAGATCGTCATCACGACCAAGAACGAGGAAGCGGCGCCGCAGTACGTGGCGGTGCTGAGCTGGAATCTGTCGCCGAGACTGACGGATGCGGCATTCCGATTCGTTCCGCCCAAGCGCGCCAGCAAGATCGTCTTTCGCGAGCTGGAAGATCAACCCGGCAACGAGAAATGAGGTGAGATGATGAGCCAAGCCCAATCGAAAAAACGCTTCTCCGGTCGCTGGCCGCGTGCCGTATTGATGTCACTGCTGGCTGTCGGGGCGCATGAGTTCTTTGCTGCCTCGGAGGCCTATGCGCGTGGCGGCACGCGCACCAGCATCAACCGCAGTGCCAACGTCAACCGCAACGTCAATCGCAACGTCAATCGCAACGTCAATCGCAACGTCAAT